>CAZKYJ010000173.1:0-8206 GCA_964556355.1 uncultured Verrucomicrobiales bacterium
CCCTTCGGGCGGCTTCCCCAACAGCGGCAGGCTTCGTTGGTCGTCGGGCGCTGGGTGAGCGGCGTACCAATTCTCGTCGGTCGATTCAGTCAGCGGGATCGATCAGTGCTTCGGCCTCCTCGAGGAAAAGCTCGCAGAGCAGGGAGTCCTGCCACTGCTTCGTTGATCCCAAGGGATTCCGGTCGCGCATGGTGGGCATCGGGGCGCGAGCGTCGGCCAGGAGGGCTCTGGCGTCCTCATGCTTGCCGAGTTGCTGGTGGGCCATCGCTTCGAGCGGGGGGGGAGGCAAGCCTATTCCGGGGCGGGTGGTGCCGGAACCTCGAGATTGGCTGCGGCCTTCGCCTCCGCGCCCTCGGCTCGCCCGATTTCCTCCCAGGTCGGGGCATGCCAGAAATGCAGCCCCGGTTCCGTGGATCCGGAGACGAGGTGGCTTCCGTCGGGCGAGAACAGGTTCCACCGCGCTCTCAACCGGTCCCCCCCCGGGCCTCGTGGCTCGAGGGGGAGGGTAAGGGTCTCCCGGCCGTTCTCCGTGTTCCAGAGTTTCAGGCGAGACTCGAATTCTCCGCAGCTCGCGAGGGTGCGACCGTCTGGTGAGAAACTGAGACCGACGACCCCACCGACGTGACCGTTGAGGACGGCGGACTGTTTCTTTGCCGCGAGATTCCAGAGGTAGATCCGGTTGCGGCGGGTGCCGACGGCAAGGAGTTGCCCATCGGGGGAGAAAGCGACGGACAGGGTGCTGGTGTGATCCGTTTCCAGAAGCATGTCCATCTTCCCGGAGGGCAGATCGATGACCCGGCCACCGCCGTTTGTCACATCGTAGCCGTGGGGCACGATCGCCACCTTGTCATTGTCGGGAGAGATCGCGATGTGTCCCCGCACGCGCAGGTCCGGGAGGCTCGTGCGCAAGGACCAGTCTTCGGTGTTCCAGACGCGGAGGCCCAATTCGGCGCTGCAGGCCGCGAAGTGCGAACCATCGGGGGAGGCGCAGGCGTACCAATTCCGGATGCCCGGGTCATCGATCGTCTTGTCCAGCTCTCCCGATTCCAGATTCCAGATGTCGATTCCCTCAGACGGTTTGATTCGGGCCACTCCCCACCCGTGGGTTCCCTTGGCTCCCTTGGATTGCGATGGGAAGTACCACACCTGGGTTCGCCGCAGATCCTCCAGTCCGAGATCGTTGATGGCGGCCACTCTGGCAGGAGGATGCTCTTTGCCGGTTTCCATATCGAGTTCGAGAAACCCTTGGCTCTCCGAGAAACCGATCAGCGCCCGGCCGGCGTCCGTGAAGGCGAGCGCCCGACAGATGGAATTGTCCTGGAGAGGATCGTCCCGCCCGGTGAGGTCCCAGAATCTCAGGCTGTCGTCGTACTGACTTCCGGTGAACAGCCACCGGCCGTCGGGAGTGATGGCCATCGCCCAGATCTCGCCCTCGTGCCCGATGAGGCGGCGGCGCAGGCTTGTCGTGCCGTCCTCCCCGAGATCGTAGGTGCAGATGGTCTGGTCGGCACTCGCCGAGGCGAGCACCAGGCCATCTTCGGAGAATTCGATCGCGCTGACGAGTCCGCTGTGGTCCTCCAGCGTGGCTAGCTTCCTCCCCGAGATGGTGTCCCACAGGACGACCGAACCCGAGCGCAGCGCGGCGGCGAGAATGCCATGGGGAGAGAGGGCTAAGTCGAGGACCCTGGTGTCGACGCCGAGGTCGAGGGGATGCCGTTCCCGGCGAGTGGCGAGATCCCACGAGCGCACGGTGCCGTCGTCCGACCCTCCCAGAAAGATGGTGGATCCGTCCGAGGAGGCGACGAGCGACCGGGTCGCGTGGTCGTGCACATTCACCTCCTTGCCCGGCAGCTGAAAAAGCGGCTGCCAGTTCTCGGTGCTCCAGACTGAGAGCCGCCCGCCCGCCCGCGCTACGAGGAGCCTGCCCTGGTCGGCAAAGGCGAACGGGGCCGTGAGTCCGGAGAGGCTTGTCTCTTCGATCCAGGTGGCTGTGTCCCAACGGCGTATCCGGCTGGTGAGGCCGTCCCCGTGCTCTACGAGAAGATACGCGCCATCCGGCGAGAATTCGAAGTGATCGCCCGAGACGTCGTGGATGGTCTGGCGGATCAGGCGGTCTGGAACCGAGCGCACCGTGACCGCGCTCCCCGACCTGGCCGCCATGAGGTTGCCGTCCGCCGAGATGGCGAGCGCACCATACCCGGCGTCATAGTCCGCGATCTTGGCCTCCTCCTGGCTCCGGCTCCGCCCCCAGAGGTAACGCCACTCGAATCCGCGGAGGTCCGCTTGGCCGGGTTCCGGCCGGTGGCCATCGAGCAGCATCCGGGCCCGGCCGAGATTGCCTTCCTCGACCGCACGCATGGTCAAGCTCATGTCCGCGACGTAGGATGCGAGCCGCAGCGATCTGGCGCTGCGCTGGGCGCGTTCGCGTTGCGTTTGTTCCTCACCGGCCCTCACGATGGCGAGACGCTCGGCCGTCCGGGCGCGGATCGCCTGCCAGGTGCTGACCGAGATTCCTCCGGCGAGCAGCACCGCGATGGTCGCCGCAACCGCGAAGGCGACCCGATTGCGTCGCGCGAACTTGCGGAACCGGTAGAGGGTGCCCGGGGCGACAGCAGCGACCGGCTCGTCGTTCAGGAAGCGCCGGATATCCAGGGCGAAGGCGTTGGCCGTCTCGTAGCGCCGGGCCCGCTCCTTGTCGATCGCCCGCATCACGATCCAGTCGAGATCTCCTTTGACCAGGCGCCCGAGTTTGTCGGGCTCGACATGATGGGCCCTGGCGAGGGTTGAGCGTTCCTCGCCCGCCACCGTGCCGAGGCGGGCACTTGGCTTGAGGGGTTCTTCTTCCCGAATGATGCGGCGCATCTCGTCGTAGCCGGCGGACGCCAGCGACTCGCTGTCGAAGGGCGGCCGGCCGGTGAGCAACTCGTAAAGAAGGACGCCGAGGGAATAGATGTCGGATCGCGTGTCAATGTCGAGTCCGCTGAGGGCGGCCTGCTCCGGACTCATGTAGGCCGGGGTGCCAATGAACTGCCCGAACCTCGTGAAGAGTGTTTTGTTGGTGAGTTCCTGCTGGGTCGCCTTGGCGATCCCGAAGTCGATGACCTTGGGCACCGGTTTGTCGCCGTGCAGGGTGACCAGGATATTGGAAGGCTTGATGTCGCGGTGGATGATGCCCTTCTGGTGCGCGTGATTGATGGCGGAGCAGATCTCGGTAAAGAGTTCGAGGCGCTGGTGGGTACCGAGCCTGCGCTCGTCACAGAACCCGGTGACCGGAATTCCCCGGACCAGTTCCATCACGAAAAACGGGCGGCCGCTCTCGGTGGCGCCCGCGTCGAGAACCTTCGCGATATTGGGGTGGTCCATCATCGCGAGGGCCTGGCGCTCGGCCTCGAAGCGGGCGATGACCTCGCGGGTGTCCATCCCCGGCTTGATGATCTTGAGCGCGACCCGGCGCTTTACCGGTTCGGTCTGTTCCGCCATCCAGACCGTGCCGAACCCCCCTTCACCGATCTGCTGGAGGAGCCGGTAGCGCCCGATGGTGGATCCCCGTTCTTCGGCGGGTGCTTCGATCGGCCTCTCTTTGACGGTGGGCGCCTGATCGGGCGAGGCGGGGGCGTTGCAGACAAGGTTCTCCGGGCCCTCGTCGAACAGTTGATCGGCGAGCCTGCCGGCAGCGAGGAGCCGTTCGAGCCGGTGGCACAGGGCGGTGTCCCCGCCGCAGGCCTCCTCCAGGTAGGCTCCCTGTTCGTCGACTGGAAGCTGCCGCGCGAGATCAAAGAGCGCTTGCTCGCTCCCTGGTTCGGAGTTCGTTGGGGCTGGTTCGGTCATGGTCTGGCGGTTCGTCTTGAAGGCATATGCGCCGTTTCCGCGCGGAAACCTTCACCCCGGAGCGCATTTTCCGGTGAAAGGGTCAGGGTGCCTGCATCCTCTCGAAGAGCCATGCCTTCGCGAATGCCCAGTAGCGCTCGACCGTGCTGACCGAAAGGCCGAGGGCCTCGGCAACCTCGTCGTTCCTGAAGCCCACGAAATAGCGGAGTTTCACCACTTCCGCCTTCAGCGGTTCCTCGGCGGCCAGCTCGGTGAGGGCCTCGTCGAGGGCCAGCAGTTTGTCTTCGCGGACGCCGGCTTCGATGCGCACCTCGTCGAGGCTCGCCCGTTTCAGTGCCCCCCCGTGACGGATGCGTGCCTTGCGGCGGGCGGCCTCCACGAGGATGCGCCGCATGGCTTCGGCGGCGGCGGCCAGGAAATGGGTCCGGCCGTCCCATCCTCGCTGCGAGGTGCCATCGCCAACCAGGCGAAGGTAGGCCTCGTGAACCAAGGCGGTGGCCTGCAGCGTCTGGCCCGGCTGTTCCCGGGCTATCTTGGCGGCCGCGAGCCTGCGCAACTCTTGGTAGACGAGCGGGAGGAGATCCTCGCTGGCCTGCTCTTGCCCGTCGGCGGCGGCGTGCAGAAAGCGTGAGATCTCGTCCATGTCCTCCGGCGTTGACCCGGCTATATCCCGCTACGAGCGGGGCAAGTCCAGCAATTTCGGTCGCCGGCATCCGTGGCGGGGCGGTGGCGTGATGGTTTGATTCACGGAGCCGCCGGGGTTGCTCCGGAGCGCTCCGGCAGTTCGACGGACAATCGGTAGGAGTGGTCGCCGGCCTCCAGGACCTCGACCTCCTCTCCCGGCCTGAGAATGGCTTGTCCCTTGGCGGGTCTGTGGTGTGGGGGGGCTTCGCCTTTCCCGGCAGGCGCCGGTGTCTGCCCCAACACCATGTCGTAGTCGATGGCGATTGCCCGTCCCGGCATTATCTCGAGGGAACTTTTGGCGAGGACCACGAAGGGAATCGCCTGCCCCCCATCCCGCGCTTCGCTGGAGAAGGTGTCGAACTCGAGCGACGTGGCGGCAGACAGGAGAGCCGTTTCCGCCGTCGTGGCGCCGTTGTGGTGGCGGGCGACGCGCACGAGATAGTTCCGATCGAGATGGGACGGGAGCTCCGCCGCCTCGCCGCCGCCCGCCGCGGGAGGCGGCGCGCCGTCGAGCTGGAGGGAGAAGGTCTGGTCCGCCGAGCGCCATAAGGTCACTGCTTCGCCCCGGTTCAGGAAGACGGATCCGCGACAAGCCGATTTCCAGAACCCGGTCGGACCACCCTCGGGGGATGGTACGGCGAGACGGGTATCCATCGCGTACTCCATCAGGATGCGGCGGTCCGGCAGCTCGTGGATCGTCGCATCGAGATTCACGGGGATGGTGTCTCCCGGCGCGTTGCCGAAGCTCAGGGCCGGATGCAGGACGATCCGGGGCGAGGAAGTGAGGATCGTAGCGCTCGCCTTGTCTCCTCCGGGGCGCTCCAAACCGAGAGTGATGCGGCGATGCCTCGCGAGGGGGGGCACGGCATCGTCCGCAGCGTTTGGCGGAGCGTCCTTCGCGTCCGGTTCCGCAGGTGAGAGCGTGAGCATCCAGGCCGCCCGACCTCTCTCGAAAAACCGCATGGTCTCGCCGGCTGCCACGTTTACGGTGCCCTTTGTCGACTCCTGGACGAACTCGACATTGGGGCCGACGGGGAACGGAGTGGAGCAGCCGAAGTCGAATTCGAGCGAGACGCTCCCGTCGGTCTCTTCGGAGACCGCCGCCTCGAACTTCCCGAAAAGGGCGTGCGTGAGGCCGCCGGTCCGGAGCGCCTCGGCGCGGATCGGGAGGGAGGTATTTCGGGATGAGACGAGGACTCCCGCGATCTCTTCCGCGGGATCGCCGCCGCCATCATCACGGCTTAGCTGCAGGCGATAGCTTCGCTGCAATCGCACCGGCGCCGCCTGTCTTCCGGGATCATTGGGTGCCGCCCCGCCTCCGCCAATCGCATGGGCGTCCCGCTCGGGAGACTCAGCGGCCGGGGTGATGACGAGCGTGAGCGGTCGGGAACCGACGGTTGCCACCGCGACGGGCTGATCCGGCTGCACCCGACACGACCCGGCCAGGGTGCCCTCCCGTCGCTCGCGCTGGCGCGTCAGGACTTGTCCCCGCGGCCCGCGGAACGTGGACGTGATCTCCCGATGGCCCACGACGATGGCAAAGTCCAGGAAGAGACGGCCGTCCTTCTCCGCCTCCAGAGCCGCCCGCGCGAGGGTGACATCGAAGAGGCCGGGCAGCTCCGCATCCGCCGGTTGTGGATTCGCCTCTTCCTCCTCCCCCGGCGAGACCGACAGCCGGTACCGTTTCCCCGTCGATGGTTCGACGACAACTGCGGTGGCGGGCGTCGGCTCCGCCAGCCGGGCGCCGGGGTTGACTTCGCGTGGGGGGAGAACCCGGTCCGGCGGCAGGTGCACCCTGCGGACGGTACGGGGACTCTCGGGATCCTCATCCGGAGCCTGCGCCCACGCCGTGGGCACCGTCAGGACGAATAGGAATGCTCCCAAGGCGCGCATCCCGGTGAGATAGCCAGGCCTTGGAGCCGGGCGGCAGGTGGGAGGCAAGCCGCCGTGCTGCTGGGGTATTGGCCGGGACGGAACTCGTTGTCGTGTGTTTGGTGGGGATGGCAGGGCCATGGTCTCAGGGGTTCGTCGAAGGTACATGCGCCAAATCCGCGCTGAATCCCTCACTCGGGATCGAATTTCTTGGTGAAATCGTCAACGGGCGGGCACTCGCTCGCAGCGAGAACTCTTGGGGGATGGTGCCTGCGGGGGGGGATGGGGGTCACCAATGACCCGCTTCGCCGGCGATGGCGCGGCGCGAAGCGAAGGTCGAGGAAACGATCCGCTATTCCTTCGGGGTGTCGTCACGGTGCGTGGCCCCATTCCTGGTCCTGCCTTCGGTCGGGAAATCTGGAACCGGCCTGGATAGAAGGCGTTGTATCTCGTCGTAAAGCCAGGCCCGGGCATAGGCCCAGTAGCGTTTGGCGGTCCGGTCGGTGACGCCCAGCACCTTGCTCGCCTCTTCCAGGGTCAGGCCGCCAAAGAAGCGCAGCTTCGCGATCTCGGCGGCGCAGGCATCCTCCGCCGCCAGCTTTTCCAGTGCCTCGTCGACGAGCAACAGGGTGTCGTTATCCGCATCGGCGGCGACGTCTACCTTGTCCAAATCGACCCGCTGCCAACCGCCGCCGCGCTTTCCGGCCGACTTGCGCCGGGCGCTCTCGATGAGGATGCGCCGCATGGCCTCGGCGGCGGCCGCAAAGAAGTGGGCGCGGTTGGCAAAGAGGACATGGGAATCCTTTCCCGCGAGGCGCAGCCAGGCTTCGTGGACGAGGGCGGTGGGTTGAAGCGTGTGACCGGCCGCCTCATTGGCCATCCGGGCAACGGCGAGCTTTCGAAGTTCCTCGTAGACGAGCGGCAAGAGTTCCTCAGCGGCTTGGGGGTCGCCCTGTTCGGCGCGACTGAGTAGGAATGTCAGGTCGCTCATCCAGTGGATCTTCCTACCACCATTCGGGTGGAAGGAAAGCGGGAAATGGGGGGGTGACCGGAAGGAGGGCGAAAGTGAGAAACTAGGGCGGGAACCGATGGCCGGCGCCTTGTCTCGTCCAGAAAAGGAGGGCGTCCGACCTCCGCTGGGCTGAACGCCATGTCATCCTACAATTCGAGCTTCTCAGGGTTTGTCTGGGTTGGGTTCGCTTTCATCGGTCTATCGTGTCGGTGTTCTGTTCGATTTGTTCTGTCGGTTCGCGTAGAAGTTGTCGCCCACCTTGGCTTTCTCTTCCGATTCCTTTCCGCCAGGGGATGGCCGCTTCATGGTATTCCCCTCCGCCCTTTACTCCGATCTCTCGAAAAGCTGTGCGGGACCGAATGTGCCGTTGCGGTCAACGTCGCCTGATCGCCCTCCGAAAGATACTGTTCGCGAGGGCGGCCATAGGACCTGCCAGGCCAATAGCCACGGCGACGTTGCCAGTTGCGAGCCAGATGATCCACCCGATGCCGGATCCTGTGATCGCGCTCACGAGGACTGCGATGGCTTCGGAACGGAGCGATGGGCTGCTGTTCGGCTGTTTCATTCGGTTTGCATTCGGGATGTTTTTCTGTCGCCGAAACTCATTGGCCGATGCAGGCGGCAGCGCCCGCTGGTCTGCAGGCAAACGTGAATCTGCCCACCGACAGCGCCGCGGGTGGCACCCACGTTCAGTCGTCATTCACGATGGTTCCCGTCGCGATCGCATCACCGATGCTCCCGCCGGAGACGTTGAACAGTTCCACGGTGAGGGTCTCGTCGGGTTCGCGCTTGCGGTCCCCCTTGACCGTG
>CAZKYJ010000174.1:0-5903 GCA_964556355.1 uncultured Verrucomicrobiales bacterium
CAGCACGCCGGTCCGCTCGCCAACGGGCCGGTAGCGGGCACCGATCGAGACCAGCACCCTCGAGAACCGGATCCTCCACGCCTCCAACCGCGCCCGTCGCTTTTCGCGGGCTCGCTCGATCTCCTCGCGATGCTGAAACATTTCCCGAAAACCCCAATTCTGCGAGATCGTCGGAACTGAAGCGCCCCTCTGCCCCGACCAATCAACCACCCGAATCCGCTCTTTCCCATTCAAGTTTTTCATGACATCCCGTGAATCGAATCTGATTTTCAAGAATTTTACAAAAAATAATACTTTTTGACAAGAAATTTCGTGTCTTTTTGTCAATTTGTTCCATTGAATTCGGCGGAATCGATCTTGCACCCATCCGGCCAACGCGCTTGAGGCGTAGACCATTGCTCAAACCTATGACGGTTCCCCACCACAGTGAAGCCGCGCCGCTCGCCGTCGCCGCGACCAGCGAGAGCAGCGGCCACGCCCGCCACTACTCGCGTGCCGCGTTCTGGAGGAAGATTAAGACTTTCGCCCTGCGTCTCGGGCGCGGCACCGTCCAAACTTCCCTCACGCTTTTCTACTGCCTTCAGGACGCTGACACGCCCGCGTGGGCGAAAGGCGTCATCATGGGAACGCTCGGCTACCTCATCCTGCCCGTCGATGCGATCCCCGATTTCGTCCCGGTGGTGGGACTGACCGACGATCTTGGAGCGATCGCCGCCGCGCTCGGCACGGTGGCCATCTACGTGAAGGACGAGCACAAGAGCAAAGCCCGCGAGCAGATGGCGAGGCTGTTCCAGATGGGGCGTGCCGAGGATCCCGTCGATGTCGAGATCTCTCCCTCCCTCAACGCCCCGGTCGAGATCCCCGTCGGAACGGGACACGGTAGGCCGGCAGCGGATGGCCGCTCGCCACTCGCCATCGAGCAAAGTTAGCGAACGGGATCCAATCGCCCGCCGGCGATAGTGACCCGGCGGGAAAGCCGGCACCATCGGCGGCGCCCATTGGCGTCGGGAACGTAGCGGCTCTTTGTCGGCGGATCATTCGCGAGCGGAGTCTCGCTCATCGCTTCGTTGAATATCTTTCACACTCGCGGGAGCCCGGCCACGCCGATGTGGAACCTCGCCTGCTGATCGCTGTAGCGCGTGATGAGGGGCTCCGTTCCAAAACTGGCCAAGACTAAGCCGTCGCTAATCGTGATCGGCAACGGCATGGTTGGCGCTAAGTTCTGCGAGAAGATCGTCGGGCAGAAACTCCATCTCTCCCATCGAGTTACCGTTTTCGGAGCGGAGCCGCGCCCGGCCTACGATCGCATCCGACTTGCGACGATCGCGGCATCGGAGGACCCCACCCGCCTCGAGCTGCTGCCCCGGTCGTGGTATGCAGACCACGACATCACGCTCCACACCGGCACCCCCGTCACCAAGATCACCCGGGGCAACCAGGAAGTCATTACCACGGGCGGACAGCATTTCCCCTACGACACGCTCGTCCTAGCTACCGGATCATCGCCCTTCGTCCCGGACATTAGGGGAGCGGATACCACCCCCGGCGTTTTCGTCTACCGGACGATCGAGGACATCTCGGCCATCCGTGAACACGCCCGTCGCCACGCGACAAAATCCGCCGCCGTCATCGGCGGGGGCCTTCTCGGGCTCGAGGCCGCCCAGACTTTGCAACACTTGGGTATCGCGGATGTCCACCTCATCCAGCTCGGGCGCTTCCTCATGTCGGCACAGCTCAATGCGGGTGCCTCCAAAGTGCTGGAGAACAACGTCGAGGCGCAGGAAATCCGGCTCCATCTCGAACGGAAGACCCGCTCCCTCCATCCTCTTCCTGGGGGGAGCATCGAGCTCGCCTTCGAGGACGATCCCGAACCCCCGCTCACCATCGGCCTCGTCATCATCGCGACCGGAATCCGTGCCAACGCGGAACTCGCGTCCGAGGCGGGGATCGACTGCGTCCCCGGCGGAGGAATCCGAGTCGACGATGGCCTCCAGACCAGCGAGCCGGGGATCTACGCCATCGGCGAGTGCGCCCAGCACCGGAACGAGCGCTACGGCCTCGCCGCACCGGGCTATCAGATGGCCGAGGTCCTCGCCGACCGTCTCGCCGGAAGAAAACGGGCGCGCTTCCTCGGGGGCGACCGATCGACGAGGCTGAAAATGCTCGGCATCGATGTCGTTACCATCGGCGATCCGCTCCAGCCTGGACTCACGATCGAACACGCCCACGAGGGCGTCTACCGCCTCGTTGTTCTCGATGGGAAAGACCGCATGATCGGCGCCCTCGGTGTCGGCCCGTGGGACGAGGCCGGCCTCGTCCAAATGGCGGTCGCCCAGGCGAAAAAGATCCCTGCCTCCGCCCGCCAGCGCTTCGCCGACGACGGTCGGCTATGGGACGGCACCCCTTCGCCGGTCTCGGCCTGGCCGGACGCCGCCGTCGTCTGCAACTGCATGCGGGTCACCAAAGGAACGCTTTGCGCCGCCCTGGTCGACGGAGCCGCCGACCCCGACCGCCTCGCCGCGGCCACCGGCGCCTCCACCGTCTGCGGATCGTGCAAGCCGCTGCTCGCCGCGCTTGCCGGGGCGCCCGCACCGCTGGCCACCGGAGGCTACCGGGCGCTCGCTGCCGTCTCCGTCGCCGCCCTCGCCTGCGCCGTTCTCGCCCTCGTGATCGCCCCCCCTCCGGTCGGGGATTCCGTCCTCAGCTTGTGGTACAAGATCGGTGAGCTCTGGCGCGATCCCTTCTTCAAGCAGGTCTCGGGGTTCTCGCTCTTGGGCATCGTCCTCGGAGGGCTCCTCCTGTCGCTCCGCAAGCGATTCCGCTGGTTTCGCTTCGGCACGTTCGCCCGCTGGCGCGTTCTCCACACCGCCTTTGGACTGCTTTCGCTCGCCGCCCTCTTCGTGCACACCGGCTTCCGTTTCGGGCACAATCTGAACTTTTGGCTCATGCTCACATTCGTGCTCCTCAGCCTTGTCGGAGCCCTTGCCGGGATCGTCGCCGCCTTGGAAAACAAGGGGCTCTCCCGCGCTGCCATCGTCGCCCGGCGGTTCCGACCTGCCCTGAACTGGGCGCACCTCGTGCTCTTCTGGCCGCTCCCCATCCTCCTCACCTTCCACATCCTTTCCGCCTACCTCTACTAGATGTCCGGCTGGATCAAACAACACCGTTTCCCACTCCTCGCCTGGCTCCTGGTCAGCCTCGCGCTGACCAGCTACCTGCTCGGCATCCTCGTCTACTCGGAGGACAAGCGCGCCCTCCTCCCCGGCGTGACCACCTCCGGACACCACCAGATCGAACTGTCGTGCGACTCCTGCCACACCGAGGAACCGACCTTCGGGTCGTTCACCGCCTCCGGAGTCACCAACAAATCCTGCCTGGCCTGCCACCGGGAGGACATGCAGATCGCCAACGACTCGCATCCCGCACAGAAGTTCCGCAGCCCGGACAACGCGGTCCTCCTCGAGCACATCGATGCCGCCAAGTGCATCACTTGCCACATCGAGCACCGCGAGGAACGCACCGGCACCATGGCCGTCACCGTGCCCGGCGACTACTGCGCCCACTGCCACCAGATCACGCTCGACAACCGCCCATCCCACCAGAACCTCCCCTTCGATTCCTGCGCCACCGCCGGCTGTCACAACTTCCACGACAACACGTCGCTCTCCGACATCTTCCTGCTGCGGCACGCGGACGCCCCCGATTTCCTCGGCGAGATGGCCGTGCCGCCCTCGACCCTCCACGAGCGCAACGCCGGCACGCATCCACCGGCCACCGAGCCCGACGCTGCCGGCTCACCCGAAATCATCGCCGGTTGGGCAGCCACCGCCCACGCCGGAGCCGGCGTCAACTGCACCGACTGCCATGGCGCCGGTGCGGCATGGAGCGACCGGCTCACCCACGAGTCCTGCGCCAGCTGCCACGGCACCGAGTCCGCCGACTTTCTCCGGGGGAAGCATGGGATGCGCCTGGCGGTCGGGCTCTCGCCGATGACCCCGGGGCTCGCCCGCCAACCGATGCACGCCGAGGCCGGCCACCGGGAGCTCAGCTGCTCGTCCTGCCACGCGCCCCACAGCTTCGACCGCGCCCTCGCCCCCGCCGCCGCCCGCATGCAGCACCACGCCGACGCCCACCCCAACAACTATGCGACGTCCGGCCACCACCGCGCCTGGCTTGCCGAACAGGCAGGCACGGCCACCGCCGGGTCCGGCGTCTCCTGCGCCACCTGCCACATGCCACGCGAGGAGCGCTCCGCCTCCGAATACTCCGCCGAGGCCACTCTCGTCGTCCAGCACAACCAGAGCATGAACCTCCGCCCCAACGAAAAAATGCTCCGCGACGTCTGCATCCGGTGCCACGGCCTCGGCTTCGCCATGGACGCCTTGGCCGACCCACCAACCATCCTTTCCAATTTCAGCCGCCCCCCTGAAACCCACGTCGAGTCCATCGACTGGGTACTCCGAGAACAAGAAACCAAAGAAACCAAAACCGAGACACCGAAATGAAATCCAACACACAAAAATGGGCCGCCCCCGCCATCGGCGCCGCCCTTCTCTACACCGCCACCTCCGTCGGCCTCACCGCCTGCGGCGAGTCCACCGCCGCTGTCGAGGGCGCCCAGTTCACGCCCCAGCAGCTCACCGATTCGCTCAACATGGTCCTCAAATCCGACCGCAAGGTCTACTCGAGGGACATCGTCACCCGCCTCGTCAACAAGGAGGGCGTCATCAAGGCCCACGAGGAATGGCTGGCCGAAAAGGCGCTTCTCCTCCCCGCCCAGATCTTCCGCGCCGGTGCCGAGGAAGTCGATCTCATCGAGGATAAACCGATCAACTTCTCCTACTCGCTCCAGTCACCTTGGCCGCTCAACATGGAGAATGCCGCCAAGAAGACACCGGCCGTGGAAGAAGGTCTGAAGCACTGCGTCGACACCGGCGGGGACAACTTTTACGGCGAGGAAGAGATCGCTGGACAGAAGTATTTCATCGCCATCTACCCGGACAAAGCAGTCGCCGAGGCCTGCTGGACCTGCCACAACGACCACCCCAACCGCAAGGACGACTACCCCGAGTTCAAGCAGGGCGACGTCATGGGCGGCGTCGTCATCCGCGTCCCCGTGAAGTAGAGACCGATGCGCCGCCACCTCATCCTTCTCCCCTTTCTCCTCGCCGCCTGCGGCGGGTCCCCGGGTCCCGGGGACCCGTCGGCGGCACCGGAGAAGAGCGACCCCCTCGACTGGGAACCCGGCACACCCGAACTCGTCGCCGGGAGGGAGGTCTACCTCAATACCTGCCATCTCTGCCACGACGAGGGTGAAGAAAGCGCCCCCCGCCTCAGCAGCGAGAAAGCCTGGGAGCCGAGGATCGCCAAGGGGGAAGAGACCCTCATCGCCCACGCCATCGAAGGCTTCGAAGGCTCCCGGGGAGAGATGCCCGCGCGCGGCGGCAACAAAGAGCTGACCGACCCGCAGGTCGCCAGCGCCGTCCGCTTTATGATCGCCGTCCCGAAGTAACGACCCTTCCAAAAACCCAACCTCGACATTCCCGAACCAGAAACCAGAGTGTAGAAACCCTAATCCATCCATATGACAGAAGAACAAGTAACCATCGTCAAATCTACCTGGGCCCAGGTCGAGCCTATCGCCGACACTGCCGCCTCGCTCTTCTACGCCAAGCTCTTCGAGCTTGATCCCAGCGTGAAGCCCATGTTCTCACAGACCGACATGAGCGAGCAGGGCAAGAAGCTCATGGCCATGATCGGCCTCGCCGTCAAAGGTCTCGACAACCTCGAGGCGCTCGTTCCCGCGGTGCAGAACCTCGGCAAGAAGCACGTCGGCTACGGCGTCGAGGCCGACTGGCGCCACGGCATGTACCAGGGCCCGCTCGTGGTGCAGGGCCGCGAGT
>CAZKYJ010000174.1:5913-8131 GCA_964556355.1 uncultured Verrucomicrobiales bacterium
AACCTCGGCAAGAAGCACGTCGGCTACGGCGTCAAACCGGAGCACTACGACACGGTGGGTGCCGCCCTCCTCGACACGCTCGACAAGGGGCTTGGCGACGCATTCACCCCCGAGGCCAAGGAAGCGTGGACGATCACCTACACCACCCTGGCCACCGTGATGAAGGACGCCTCCTACGGCGAGGGCAGCTAGGGTCCGGCGAGGGCGGCGGGGACGATGAGCCAGCCATGGTTCGGGTTGCCCCGCCGCCATCCCCTCGTCGCTGGCGTCCGGGTGTTGGCTTCCGTATCAAGCCATGCGCGCCCCAGGTGCACCGACCGGTCGTCGCCACCCCGGAGAGACCTGAATGCTCCGGGAAAGTGAGCAGCCCCGACGTGGGCAGATCCTCCCCGACGAAACCCGGTGGGATCCGGATTGACGAGCTGGGATAGCAGGTGTCCGAGCCGCCGCTCCGTGACGGAAAAATAGGCCGTCTCCGCGTTCCCCCGGTGCCGGCGCAACCGGCGCGCGGGCCTCGGCGGTCGCCCGGCGGACAGGATCGCTGGGCTCTCGCCTGTACCACGGGAGAAACATGCAGGGGCGTGGGCAGTCGTCCGCCGGGTGGCCCGAAAGCGTCCCACCCCGAGACTTCAGCCGACGCGTCTCGTAGGGAGGTGTCTCGGAACAGAGCCGGGCGGCAGCCACCCATCCGGGGGCCCGCCGGCCACCCAAAACTCCCTCTTGAGCCTTGCCCACTCCCGCCTACCATTGGCGCCCCATCTCCGATCTCCGCGCCGAAGACGCCCCACCCATGCACGCATTCCGCTACACCGACGGCACCCTCCATTGCGAGGAGGCCAACCTCGCCGAAATCGCCGAGACCCACGGCACGCCGCTCTACGTCTATAGCGCCGACACGATCCGCGACCACTTTCGCCGGCTCGACGCCGCGCTTTTCCGGGTCGAGCACACCATCTGCTACGCGGTCAAAGCGAACTCGAACCTTGCCATCCTCCATCTCCTCGCCTCGATGGGTGCGGGCTTCGACATCGTCTCGGGCGGCGAACTTTACCGCGTCCTCAAAGCGGGGGGCTCCGCCGCCAAATGCACTTTCGCCGGGGTGGGCAAAACCCGCGACGAGATCGAGTACGCGCTGCGCGAGGGCGTCTATTCATTCAACGTCGAGTCCGAGGCCGAACTCCGCGCCATCAACTCCGTCGCCCGCGAACTCGGGGTCAAAGCTCCTGTCGCCATCCGTGTCAATCCCAACGTCGATGCCAAGACGCACAAGTATATCTCCACAGGCAAGTCGGAGAACAAGTTCGGCATCGACTTTGATCACGTCGTCGACGCCTACGCCCGCGCCGCCGCCGAATGCACCCACGTCCACATCAGGGGAGTGCAGATGCATATCGGTTCACAGCTCACCTCGACCGCCCCGTTCGTCGAGGCGGTCAAGAAAGTCGTTCCGCTCGTCGGAACCCTAAAGGAAATCTACCCGCTTGAGTTCTTCTCGATCGGGGGCGGGTTGGGCATCGTCTACGACGACACCCTCGCCTCGGGCGACGAGGCGTGGTGGGAGTCCCGCGCCGCCGAGGGCGCTGCGCCGATGACGGTGACCGACTACGGCGAGCAGGTCACGCCCCTGCTCGAATCGCTCGGCCTGCGCATCCTTATGGAGCCCGGCCGCTTCATGGTCGGGAATGCCGGCGTCCTCCTCACCCGCGTCCTCTACGAAAAGCAGGGCATCGCCAAGACTTTCAAGATCGTCGATTCCGGGATGAACGACCTCATCCGCCCCGCTCTCTACGAGGGGCACCACCAGATCATCCCCGTGGCCGAGCCCGACGCCGAGACCGAGACGGAGATGGTCGACGTCGTCGGTCCGATCTGCGAGAGCGGCGACTTTTTCGCGCAGAACCGCAACCTCCCTCCCGTCCGGAGCGGGGATCTCCTCGCCCTGATGAGCGCGGGCGCTTACGCCTTCACCATGGCCTCGAACTACAATTCCCGCCCGCTGCCAGCCGAGATCTTGGTCGATGGTGCCGATGCCCACGTCGTGCGCGAGAGGCAAACGTTTGACGACCTCGTCGCTGGGGAACACATTCCCAAGTGAAGTCCCTCCTTCCCCTCGTTCTCTCCGCCGTCGTCATCGTCCTCGGTGCCGCGCCCGCGTCGGCCGACGTGGCCACCGAAGAATACCTCATCGTCTCCGGCGGCCCGGCCCTTCGGAAATGGG
>CAZKYJ010000175.1:0-8125 GCA_964556355.1 uncultured Verrucomicrobiales bacterium
GCCGCGGTACTTGGCGCCGGCGATCATGCCGCCCAGGTCCATGGCGATGACACGCTTGCCCTTGAGCGAATCCGGGACGTCCCCGGCCACGATGCGCCGGGCGAGGCCCTCGACGATGGCCGTCTTACCCACCCCCGGCTCACCGATGAGAACCGGGTTGTTTTTCGTGTGGCGGGAGAGCACCTGCATGATTCGACGGATCTCCTCGTCCCGTCCGATCACGGGGTCGATCTTCCCCTGCCGCGCGCGGTTCGTCAGGTCCTGCCCGTACTTTTCCAGCGCCTGGTACTTCCCTTCGGGATCTTGGTCGGTGACGCGCTGCGAGCCCCGGACGCCGACGAGCGCCTGGGTGAGCGTCTTGTGATCGAGCCCGGCACCGGTGAGGATTTTTCCGGCGGGACCCTTCGACTTCGCCAGGGCGAGGAGGAAATGCTCGACGCTGAGGAAATCGTCCTTCAGCGCGGCCTGCTCTTTCTCGGCGAGGGCCAAAACCTCGCGGAGGTCGGTGCCGACGTGCTGCTGGGAGGCCCCGGATCCCTCCACCTTCGGCTCGCGGCCGAGCGCCTCGGTGACCGATGCGATCACCTGGTCGGGCGAAACGCCCGCCTTCTGCAACAGGGGGCGCGTGACGCCCTCCGCCTGCCGAAGCAGCGCCAAGAGGACGTGGCCCGGCTTCAATTCCTGGTGGCTGAATTCCGTGGCGACCGATTGCGCCGCCCCGAGCGCCTCCTGCATTTTTAGAGTGAACTTGTCTCCTGACATATAGAGAAAAATACGAAGTCACGATGCCCGGTGGATCAACAGATCGCCCAACTTGCGCACCCGCCTTTTCTCGCTACCGCTTACGCCCCAGAATTTCCCCATGCAGCTTCCCGATAACGCACCCTTTTCCGAGCCGCAGAAAACCGCGCTCAACGGTCTCCTGGCCTCGCTCGCGCCCGAGCAGCTGATCTATTTGAACGGTTTCTTTGGTGCGCTCGCCACCGCGGGGGCCACGGCCGCACCGGCGGCGGCCCCCGGCACGAAGCTGCCCGTCACCATCCTCTATGGCACCGAGTCCGGGAACTGCGAGGTGCTGGCCGACGACGCCAGGAAGGCGCTCGCGGGGAAAGGGATGAAGCCGACGGTCAAAAACATGGCCGATGTCCAGCCTGGCGATCTCGCCAAGGTCGAAAACCTTCTCGTCATCGTCAGCACCTGGGGCGAGGGCGACCCTCCGGACGCGGCCGTCCCGTTCCACACCGCTTTCATGGGCGACGGAGCGCCGAGGCTCCCCGACATCCACTTCTCGGTCTGCGCGCTCGGCGACACCGCCTACGAGCAGTTCTGCCAGACGGGCAAAGAATTCGACCACCGCCTCGAAGCGCTGGGCGGCCACCGCATCGCCGCCCGGACCGATTGCGACGTCGACTACGAAGAACCCTTCAGCGCATGGCTCGAAACGGCCATCCGGGCCCTCGAATGCCGGAACGGCGCCCCCGCGGCCGTCCCGGCGATCACGCCGTTCGGGAGCGCCCCGATCGCCGCCGCCTTCGGCAAGAAGAACCCGTTCCCCGCCGAGCTCATCGACCACGTCCTCCTCAGCGGCGAGGGCTCGGCAAAAGAGACCCGGCATTTCGAGCTCTCCCTGGAAGGGTCCGGCCTCACCTACCTGCCGGGAGATTCGTTGGCCGTCATCCCCACCAACGCGCTCGAGGACATCGGGGCGGTCCTCGAGGCCGGCAAGCTCGACGGCGACTCCCTCGTCGCCCCGAAGGACAGCGCCGAGGTCACGCTGCACGATGCGCTCCTCTCGCGATTCGACATCACCGGTCTCACCAAAATCGTCCTGCAAAAATACAACGCCCTGGCCGGCTCAAAAAAAATCGCTAAGCTCCTCGAGCCGGACAACCGGGAGGCGCTCAACGACTACCTCTGGGGGCGCCAGATCGTGGACATGTTGGCCGATTTCCCGGTGAAAGGGCTGGCGCCCGCGGACCTCATCGGCATCCTCCGCAAGCTCCCGCCGCGGCTCTACTCGATCGCCTCGAGCCCGAAGGCCCACCCGGACGAGGTGCACCTCACGGTGGCCGCCGTCCGCTACCACACCCACGGCCGCGACCGGATCGGCGTCGCCTCGACCTACCTCGCCGACCGCGTGAAGGTCGGCGAGACCATCCCGGTCTACACCCACGCCAGCAAGACCTTCAAACTTCCGACCAACCCCGACACCCCGATCATCATGGTCGGCCCCGGAACCGGAATTGCTCCCTTCCGCGCCTTTGTCGAGGACCGCGCCGCCGATGGTGCGAAAGGCCAGAGCTGGCTCTTCTTCGGCGACCAGCGCTACAGCTTCGATTTCCTCTACCAGCTTGAGTGGCAAGACCACCTCAAGTCCGGGGCGCTGACCAAACTCGACGTCGCCTTCTCCCGGGACCAGCCGAAGAAATACTACGTGCAGGACGTCATGCGCGAACGGGCGAAAGAACTCTACGCCTGGCTGGAGGACGGCGCCCACTTCTACGTCTGCGGCGATGCTTCGCGCATGGCGCACGACGTGCATTCGGCGCTCGTCGATATCATCGCCGAACACGGCGGCCGGTCGCGAGAGGACGCCGAAGCCTACACGGAACAGCTCAAGAAAGACCGCCGCTACCAGCGCGACGTCTACTGAGCGGTCGGCAGGCGGTCCAAAACCCGCCGCGAGCTTCCCTGACGTGCTAGCGTGACCGCGCGGCGCAGCCCTTGAGGTGGTCGTTGACCATCCCCATCGCTTGCATGAAGGCATAGACGGTCGTCGGCCCGACGAAGCTCCAGCCGCGCTTCTTCAGGTCTTTGCTCAGCGCCACCGATTCCGGCGTGGTGCTTTCCATCGAGGTCGGCGCCCCCTTCCTCTTCGGCTCCCATTCCCAAAAGTAGGCATCGAGCGATCCGAACTCTTTGACCAGCTCCCGCGCCCGCTGTGCGTTGTTGATCGTCGAGAGGATCTTGCCCCGGTGCCGGATGATCCCGGCATCGCCGACGAGGCGCTCGATTTCCTTGTCGCCGAAACGCGCCACCTTGTTGAAATCGAAGCCCTTGAATCCCGCCCGGAAGTTTTCCCGCTTCTTGAGGATGGTCAGCCAGCTGAGTCCTGCCTGGAAGCCTTCGAGACAGATCTTCTCGAAGAGCCGCACGTCGTCGTGCACCGGACGCCCCCATTCGTGGTCGTGATAGTCCCGGTAGATCTGCGGCTCCGCACCCCACCAGCAGCGGCGCACGCCGTCGTCTCCCACTACCAACCCACCGCTAGGAATCTCGCTCATCCCGGAGCCTACGCGCGCCGCCCTCGTCTGGCGAATCCGGCGGCGTCCCGGCTCCAACTCGCCGGTTTTCTTCGCCTCCGCGCGGGTTATGGTGCAAGCCCGTCGATCTCGCACGTCCCAGTGGCGATTCCCGACGTCGTCCCATGTTGTTGCTTCCCTACCTAGCTCGCCGGCTGCTGCTTGCCGCGCTCGCTCTGGCGCCCCCGCTCGCACCGGCCGACCCGCTCCCCTCCCCGTCTCCGAATGTCTCGTTTACCTTGGACGGGGCAGTCACTGCCGTTGCCGTCCAGGCGGATGGCAAAGTCATCGTCGGCGGTGCCTTCTCATCGATCAACGACGTGCCCCGCGCGAACCTCGTGCGCCTCAATCCCAACGGTTCGGTCGACCGCACGTGGGACCCACAGCTCGTGGGCACTCCCGGCGCCCTCGCGATCGATGGCGACGACCTCTACCTTGGTGGTCAGTTTTCCGAAGTGAGGGGCGAGAACCGCAGCGGCCTGGCCAAGATCTCACTCACCGGCGACGGTTCGCCGGATCCCGATTGGACGCCCGTGGGGGGCCTCGGCGTCCGCACCATCGAAGTTTTCGGGGCGCACGTCTATGTGGGCGGCACGTTTCGAACCATCTCCGCCATCTCCCGTGTCGGCCTTGCCCGGCTCGACAAATCGACCGGAGCGGTCGATCTCGGATGGGATCCGAACCCGACGGCAGGCACGTTCGAACCGGTCAGTGCCATGGCTTTCCACGACGGTTTTCTCTACGTCGGGGGCAGCTTCACCAACATGGGCGGCCTCCCGATCCGCTCGCTGGCACGGCTGAATCTCGCCACCGCCGCCGCCGATCCCGGCTGGGAGCCGGTGAACGATTTCGTCACGACCATCAACGATATCACCCTAGATCACTCCGGCACCGCCCTCCTCATCGGGGGCATTTTCCAGACGATTTCCGGGGTTCCGCGCACCCACCTCGCCAAGCTCGGCCTGGGTGCCGGCGCCCCTGCCGACCCCGCCTTTTCCCCATCGCTCGACTTCTTGGTATCGAGTCTCGCTCTCGCCGAATCCGCAGGGAGCCTCTTCATGAGTGGCTCGTTCACCACCATCAATGGCCAAGCTCGCGCTCGCGTCGCGCGAATCGACACGGCGACCGGTGCCCCGGACCCCACCTTCGACCCGCCGGTCACCGGCACGGCCGGACTCGCCTTAGGCGGAATCCGCACGGTGGTAGCGCGGGGGAAGGTCTACTTCATCGGCCTCTCCGCTGCGGATGATGGCTTCCTCAGCTCCTCCGCCTTCCGCGCCGATCCCACGACGGGTCAACTCGATATCACCTTCGCCATCCACGCCCAGTTCCCCGGCATGGTGAACGCGCTGGCCTTGCTGCCCGACGGGCGCACCGTCGTCGGGGGGCGTTTCGCCTTTGCCGGCGCGGTCCGCCGCCGGAACCTCGCCCGGCTCAACCCCGACGGCAGCCTCGACGTCGCGTGGGATCCCTCGCCGGACGGGGACGTGCGCGAGCTCCTGCTCCACCAGGGCGCCCTTTACGTGGGTGGCGATTTCGACGCCATCAGCGGTGCCTCCGGTCTCCGTGCCCTCGCCCGCTTCCCCCTCGATGGCAGCGGACTTCCCACGCCCGACTGGAGGCCGTTTCCCGATGGGGGATCGCTCGTCGCGCTTGCCTCCGACGGCGGATCGCTCTTCGCCGGCGGCTTGCTACCGGACGCCTCGCTCGGGGACGTCCGACAGCTCGCCAAAATCGAGGTCGCCTCCGGTCTCACCGACCCTTCGTGGACCGCCAACATCGTCCAGGGCGGCAGCGAAGTATTCGACCTCGCCATCATCGGATCCCACCTCTACGTCGCGGGTCGATACGGCTCGATCAACGGGGTCGGCCAAGAGAACATTGCCCGCCTCGCCACCGCGGGCAGCGGCGTGTTGGACACGACCTGGAACCCGCCCGGCGGTGCCGTGCGCGCCCTCGCCACCGACGGGGTGCGACTCTTCGCCGCCGGGGATTTCGGGGTGTTCAATTCCCATGCCATCGCCGAAATCGATGTCGCCGGTAGCGGGCAGTTGATCGGGGCGCCCCGGCGCGTCATCCGGGAGGACAACGGCGGCCCCTCCGGCCAAGGCACGGTCTTCGCGCTCGCCCTCCAAGAAGACGGCGACCTTTTCGCCGCCGGCGAGTTCATCCGCATCGACGACGTCCCGGTGGGACCACACCTCGCCCGCCTCACCACCTCGCCCGGCGACCTCGCGGTGGATCCCACGTTCCTCCCCGGTTTCTCGCTCGAGAGCTCGCTGAGCCCGGCCACCCCCGACATCGTCGGCGCCCTGGTCCCGGAAGGGAACGATCTGATCGCGGCGGGCCGCTTCGGCTCGGTGGGGGGCTTTCCCCGCAACTCGCTCGTCCGGCTGCCCGAGGTGGGAAACGCCACCACCGTCCGCGACGAGGAAACCTCCCGCATCGTCATCGCACCCAGCGCGGAGGATGCCCGGGACATCTCCCACTACCGGCTGACCTCGCTCTCCGGTGGCCTGCTTTTCCGCGCGGACGGCACGACCCCGGTTCTCGTCGGCGACTTCATCTCGCTCGCCGAAGCCGCCGCCGGACTCGTCGCCCAGGGCAACCCCACCTTCACCGTGGTCGGGGCCGTCGCCGAAGACACCACGGCCACCACCGGACCATCCACCACCATGGAAACCGAGACCGTCGCGCAGATCACGGCGTTCCAATTCGCCTCCGCGGCGATTTCCGTCTCCGAGAATGCCGGCTCAGTTTCGGTGCTCGTCGAGAAAGACGGGCCGGCGGCGGGCGAGGTCGCCTTCACCGTCACTCCGGGGACGGCGGTTCCATTCAATGGGGCGGCCGGCGACTTCGTCGCCTTCCCCGGCACCCTGACATTCGCAGAGGATGACACCTCCCAATCGACGAACATTCTCCTCTTCGGCGACACCGCGCTCGAGGGGGATGAGACGTTCACGCTCGAGCTGGTGGCGCCCACCGCCGGCACGCGCCTTGGTGCCCGGTCGAGGCTCACCGTCACCATCATCGACGGCGACGTCTTCGGCCAGGCCGGGTCGCGGCTCGAGTCATCGCTCCCGGCAGCGCTTGCCCCCCCGCCGTATGGGACGCTCCGCATCGACACCTTCCCCGCCTCCGCGACCGGCGCCTGGCGTCTGCTCGGCGAGTTCGACTGGCGGGCGAGCGGCACCACCGCCACCGGCTTGGCCGCCGGAAATTTCTCGGTCGAGTTCCGGCCGTCCCCAGGGTTTCTCGCCCCCCCCGGTCTCATCGTCCCCGTATTTGCTGGCCAGGATGCCTCGGCCGAAGCTTTCTACACCGCCGCTGCCGCGCCATCATTTGGCTCGCTCACCGTCCGTCTCGAACCCGCGGGTCCGCTGGCGGGGAACGGTGGCTGGCGGCTCGTCGGCGAGCCGGCCTTCCGCCCCTCCGGCGCCACCATCCCCGCCCTTGCCGCAGGCGTCCACACCATCGAGTTCTCGCCCGCCCCGGGGCTCCTCGTCCCCGCACGCCGGTCGGTGACCATCGCCGCCGGCCAGGAGAACATCGCGGCCGGGCTCTACCTCGTCCCGGACGCCGCTCCCGGGCTCCCGCCCACACCACTAACATTCACCGACTCTTCCGGGGTGGAACCCTTCCTCTTCTGCGGGCAGATCGAGAGCGACGTCGGCCTGTCGAGCGGAACGGTGGTCAACGAGCATACCGTCCTGACGGTCGCCCACGCGCTTTTCGACGACGTCTCCCTGACCCACGTCACCGACGTCCGCTGGGCATTCCAACGCCACCGGGGGACCTACGAGCCGGTGGTGCAAGTCCCACGCGGCTGGTACCTTTTCGACGGCTACTCCGCCCAGCGCGAGGCCGAGGCCACCCCCGGGATCGCCGCACCCGCCTCGCAGAACCTCGACGTGGCCGCCGCGTTTTTTGTGACCGACGCCGGGCGGGGTGGCTCCAGCGGGTTCCTCGCCTCCAACGAGGACGCCAACGAGTGGCTCCTCGGCAACGCCGCGAAGCTCATCGCCGGCTACCCGGCCGAGAACATTCCGGACGGCGACCGCGGCATCCTGCACGCAACGGCCGCGGCCAACCTCGTTTTCGACCGGGTGCACAACCGGGTCTTCCGCACGGAGGGCGCCCGCGGCGAACCCGGCATGAGCGGGAGCGCCCTCTTCGTCGATCACCCGACCGAAAACCGCTTCATCCCCGCCGCCGTCTACCTCGGCGGTACCGGGCAGACACTGGTCCGCGCCATCGACGACCGCGTCGTCGATCTGCTCAACCGCGCCGAAACCGCCGGGAACAGCGGCAACCAATCGACCGGCGGCGGCGCCACCTACGTCAGCCCCGGGTTCACCACCGACCGCTTCACCCGCGGACTCCTCACCGCCCGCACGAACCTCGCCGGTGCGCGCTGGCGCCTGCGCGATGCCAACACCAGCACGGTCTCGCCGTTTTATCGGTCGTCCGAACTCGTCTCGCTGGCCGCCGGTTCGTTCTCCATCGAGTTCGAACAACGCCCCGGGTTCACCAGCCCCGCCGACAGAGTGTTGACGGTCGTCGCCTCGCAGACCGCCGTCACCGAAGGCATCTACACCATCAATTTCACCAGCTGGGCTCCCCTTCATTTCACCGCGACTGAAGTGGCCGACGACGCGATTTCCGGCCCTCTCGCCGACCCCGATCATGACGGCTTGGCCAACCTCGTGGAACTCGTCCTCGGCAGCGATCCGCGCGCCGCCTCGCCCGCTCCGGAAGGGCTCCTCGAAGAGGGCAGACTCACGCTAAGCTATACCCGCCTCGATCCCGCCCTCGCACCGACC
>CAZKYJ010000176.1:0-2154 GCA_964556355.1 uncultured Verrucomicrobiales bacterium
ATTACATTGCTCTCCTGGAGCGGGCGGGGCAGCATGACGAACGGGAGCATCGGTTCCTCCTGCGGGCGGAGGCGGACGATGTTCGCCCCGAAATTCGGGTAGTCTTTCGGGCTCGGAGGCTCGAGCTGGCCGGACGGGCTGACCTTGTCGGTCGTGTAACCCGTCATCATCTGGTAGATGGCAGCCGTGTGGTTGAAGAGGCCGTTGGGCTCGTAGCTCATCGAGCGGACCATCGTCATCTTATCGTTCACCTTGGCCAGCTTCGGCAGGAGTTCGGTGAAGTTGACGCCCGGAATCTTGGTGGGGATCGGTTTGAAGGCACTGCGGAAATTGTCGGGGATGTTTTCTTTCGGATCCCAGAGATCGATGTGACTCGGCCCGCCCTGGAGGTACAATAGGATCACGCTTTTCGCCTTCCCCCATCCGGGACCGCCGCCCGCGCCGGCAGCTTCTGCGAGCGCTTTGGATTGGAGCATCGTTCCCAGCGACATGCCGAGCATGCCCGCACCGCCCACGCGAAGCAGATCGCGGCGGGTCACTTTGAGGTTGGAATCGCAGAGGTCTCTGCCGGGGTCACCTGGAATTCGGAACATGGGATCAGGGGGCTAAGTTTGGATTTTCAAGTTTGCGGATGGAGCCTAGCGGTTGAAGAGAAAGGCCGGGGTATTGATGAGCGCCCAGGCGAGGTCCTGGGCGGCGGTGAGGCGCCGGTTCTCCAGCTGGGCGGCGCTGAGAGCAACGTCGCCCTGGAGGCGCGTCAGCTTGGGATCGGCCACGAAAGGCACGTCGATACCGGCGAGGTGCTCCCGGAGCCGCACGAGCTCAGGGTCCGTCGGGCGCGGGGCTTTGGCCTTTGCGATCTTCTCGATCCGCTCGCGGTGGCCAGGATCACGCGCGGCATAATAGTCGAGCAGGAGCGTGCTTTGCTCCTCGGTCCGCGGACGGGCGGCCGCGATGATCGCCGCGATTTCTCCCGGCACTCCGATGGTCACCGGCGCGGCCGAGCGGGTGGCGGACAGCCTGAAGCGCCCGATCGAATGCGACCCGTCGTTCCAGTTCTGGCTCAGGGTGACGACGACCCGCGCACCGCCTTCGAAGTGGAGCGGCTCACCGAGTTCGAAGACCGCCGTGTGCGGTTTGCCGAGCTCCGGGCTGACGGCCCAGCCGTTGTTGGCCACTTTGTCCTTCCCGTCGATGGCGTCGGCCACCGGGTAGTTCTCCTGGCTGAAGTCGGCCTCGGCGCGGATGATCCTGAGCTTCTTCAACTGGTCGTCGGGCGCGCCGGCGGACCCCGCTTTGACCGAGAACTCGGAGAGGACAAAATTCCCGTTCTCGTTGCGTCCCGGCCCGCCCGAACCGAGCCGGTCGTCGCAGAGCGCCTCGAGCTGGAACCCGGTGAACCCGGGATCGGCCACCTCGAAAGCGAAAGTGTACTCGGTCTTGCCCGTCTCGCCGATGGCGACGAATGAGCCGTCATCCTGGGCCTCGAACGTGGCACCGTTCGACGACTCCAAGGCGTCGGGAACCAAGGTTGTCCAGCCACCGCCCGCGTTCTGCGAAGCTTCCCATTCGCCGATTTTTGGCCCGAGCGTTTGCCGGTAGGCCACGAGTTCGCCTTCGAGCCGGGCCACCTCCGCCTGCTGCATTTCGTCGAGTTCCGCCTCGCGGGGGGCGATCTCCTTCTCGTAATCGGCGATCGATCGCTTCGCGGCCGCAATGGCCTCCTCGCGCGCGGCACGGCGGGCGTCCTCGCTCGCCGCGATCCCTGCAGCATAGGATTCGAGCTCGGCGACCAGGTCGGCGTGCTCCGGGCGGATAGACGCGAACTCGGCGAGTGCCGCCGACGCCTCCTCGTCGGTGGCGCGCCGGCTCAGGATGCGCAGGAAGAGCGTGTCGACCAACTCGCGCTCCGGGACGTCCGACGCCGAGATCTTGGCGATGGCATTGTCCGGCGCGCTGATGGCGTTCCCGACGGTCGGCCCGCTGATCAGTGCCATGACCGGCCCTAGCTGGAGGTCGCTGGACCGCTCGCATTCGCAGGCGCTCTCGCGGGAGGGACGCCCGAGGTTGCCGAGGAACCCGTCGTCGAGTTTGATGCCGACATCCGGCAGTGCCGCCGCACGCGTCCCCGCCGGAACGCCGGGGATCGTCTCC
>CAZKYJ010000176.1:2164-4629 GCA_964556355.1 uncultured Verrucomicrobiales bacterium
CGTAGATCGCATCGTAGAGCACCTCGGCGGGAAGTCGCCGCGCCTTGGCGTGCGAAAAGTTGATCTCGTCGTCCTCATTCCACTGGTTGGTTTCCACGGAGAGCTGGTAGGTGCGGGACTTGCAGATGAGTTTGACCATGTGCTGGACATCGAACCCGCTGGCGACGAACTCGTCGGTGAGATAGTCGAGCAGCTCGGGATTGCTCGGCGGGTTCCCGGCGCGGATGTCATCGATGGGATCGATGATCCCGGTGCCCAGCAGATACCCCCACAGGCGATTGACGTAGCTGCGCGCGAAGTAGCGGTTGTCGGGCGAGGTGATCCAAGCGGCGAGCTGTTCGCGGCGGGTGGCGTCCGCAGAGCCCTCGTGCGCCGCGGGATACGGGAAATCCGGGGCGACGACCTCTCCGGTGCGTTCGTGCTTCGTTTCCCCCTCCGACCTGTCGGCGACCATCTCGAAGAGGGGCTTCGCGCCTTCGACGGCGCTGCCGCCGATCTTCTTGTCGCCGCTGGCGGGATCCGGCTGGAGATCCACCCGGGCGAAATAGGCGGTCATCTCGTAGTATTGATCCTGGGTCCAGCGTTCGAACGGGTGGTCGTGACACTTGTTGCAGTTGAACCGGGTGGCGAGGAAAAGGTGCGTGGTGTTCTCCATCGTGTCTTCCGGGGTGCGGAGGATCTTGAAGTAGGAGGCCGCGGGGTTCTCCTTGTTCGACCCACTGGCGGTGAGAACCCTTCGCGCGAACTGGTCGTAGGGAACATTCTCGGCCACCTGCTGGCGGATCCAGTCACGGAACGCCGTCGCACCTTCCCTCCCGAGAAACTTACCGTTCACCTGCAGCAGGTCGGCCCACTTGTTCGCCCAGTGCTCGACATAGGAATCGGTGCCGACGAGCGCGTCAACCAGCCGCCCCCGCTTGGCGGCGATGTCCGGCCCGGCCTCGGCGAGGAAGGCCTCGAGCTGTTCGACGGTCGGAGGGAGCCCGGTCAGGTCGAGGTAGGCGCGGCGGACGAACTCCTCGTCGTTAGTGAGGCGCGAGGGGAGGGTCTTGGTGCGCCGCCATTTCTCGATGACGAACGGATCGATGGCGTTAAAGGCGAGGGGCGCCTCCCACTCCGGAAAGCCGTCGCGATCGCCCATGACGGTCACGGTGGTCGCGGCGTAGGCACCCTCATAGCGGACGAGGACCGGCGCCTCCCCGCGGCGGAGCGTGGTGATGAGCCCGGACTTGTCGGAGCTCGCGACATCGGCGTTGCCGCTCTCGATGAAGGACTCGAGGGTCACGTCGCGCGTGGAGCCATCCGGATAGGTGGCGACGACGCGAAGCTGTTGGGTCTCCCCGATCCGCTGCACGACAGGATCGATGGGGTAGAGCTCGATGGAGGCGACCTTCGGCGTGGCGAGATCGGCTTTCCCGCCGCCGGCGATCCAGGCGCGCATGATTTCGTAGTAGTCATCGCCCACGCGGGTGAGCTGCTTGCCCTCGTGGGGAACCGCGCCGGTGGCCTTGAGCAGCATGAGGCTGTCGTCGGGCGAGGCGAAGTTTACGCGCCGCGCCGCGTGGTCATCGGTAAAGGCACGGAGATCAAATACTGCGTCGTAGCCGCGTAGCGACAGTTTGAAGCCGTCCTTCCCCTCTTTCGATCCGTGACACGTGCCCGCGTTGCATCCGAGCCGGCTGATGACGGGGTTCACATCCCGGATGTAATCCGGCCGGTAGGCCGCGAACTCCTGGTTGGTGACGCTCACGGGCACCGTTGCGGACTGCCCGGCGTAGCGGATGGTGAGAACCCCGCGCCCCTCGCCGGCGGCGCGAACGGTACCGGCGGCCGACACAGTGGCGAGCGAATCTGCGACCGTCGCCTCCATGGCCCGTGTCACATCGACCGTGTCTCCCGAACCGAGTTCGGCGGTGACGACTAGCTGGGCGTAGGCGAAGGGCGAGTCGATGGTCACCGCAGGCGGCTCGACCTTCAGCGAAACGACGGCGTCGGCGGCCGGCGGGGCGAACACGGTGACGTCCAGGGTCCGGGTGATCTCGGACGTGCCCGGATCGACGAAGCGGATGATACCGTCCGCCCCCCCCACTGCGAGCTCGTCGCCGCCCGGCCGGAAGCTCACGGCGTAGAGCGCGCTCTCGGGAATCTCGACGCTCCCTATCTCGCGGATCCCCTCGGCCTGATAGGCATCGACCACCTTCCTCTCATCGCCGTTCCGGTCGCCTGCCCGCTTGGCAAAGATACCTTTGAGTTCCTCGCTAACGCCGGGCTGGTATTCCGTGGCGTAGAGTTTGACGAAGCCCTGGCCATCGAGGCTGCTCGCGACGACGGCCCGGGTTCCATCCGCGTTGAAATCGGCGGCGAAGATCCGGCCGGTGGCGGGCGGGAGAGTACGCACGAGGTTCGAGTTGTCGCCGATCACCCGTTTGGCTATGCGCTGCAGGCGGAAAATCTGCGGCACGCCG
>CAZKYJ010000176.1:4639-8098 GCA_964556355.1 uncultured Verrucomicrobiales bacterium
ACTTCGTCGCGCGACGGATGGCGGACAACGGCGTTGATCCCCCCTTTTAGCGCTCCCGGCGTGATCGAGGTGACATTGTCAATAAACCGCTGGCTGGCAAGGTCGTAGACCTTGAGGGTCTGGTCTCGCCCCGCCGACACGAGGGTCTGACCGTCAACGGAAAACCCGGTGGCGAGCGCCCAGTCGCTGTGGGCGGCATTGAAAAAGATCTCCTTGCCCGTCCCCGCCTCGATGACACGCACACTGTTGTCGGCGCAGCCGAAGGCGACGTGCTTTCCGTCGGGCGACCAGCTGGCGCCATAGACGGTATCGAAGGTGACGGGCAGGGATGCCTCCAGTTCCGAGGTGGCCACGTCCCAGATCTGCACCTCGCCCATGCGGCCGGGGAGGCCGCCGGTGACCGCGATCTTGCTCCCGTCCGGGGAAAAGGCCAGCGATTCGATGCGCTGCGAGAGCCCGATGAAGCGGGCGGCGAGGCCGGAGCCGTCGGCGCGGTGGACGAGCACCTCGTGGAAGCCGGATACGGCGATCAGCTGGCAGTCGGGCGAGTAGTCGAGCGCGGCGATGACGGGGGGCACTTCGTAGACGGGAGGGTGGTCGCGATCGTAGCGCGCACGGGCGTTCTCGGGCGTATCATCGGCGGCACCTTCCTCGATCCAGCGGCGCACCAGGGCGATCTCGTCCACGGCCAAAGGATCGTCTTTCTTCGGCATCTCGGCGGTGCCGTCCTCTCCCGGGAGAATCTGTTCGAGCAGGTAGCTGCCGGCAGCATCGTGGGGGATGATGGCTTTTCCGGTCTCCCCGCCGGCGACCAGCTTGTCGAAGGCCGTCATCACGTAGTCGCCCTTCGCCTTGGACGGCTGGTGACACCCTTGGCACTTGGCTTGGAAAATCGGACGGACGTCGCGGTAGTAGCTGACGGGGTCGCCGGCCTGATCGGCGGCGCCGAGTGAACTGGGAAGCAGCGCGGCGATGGCGAGCGCGCGCCATGGAATGAAGGGGGCAATCATCATCGGGTTATGGCAATTCAAGATACGCCTGCCACCGGCGCGGTCTAACGGTCAATCGGGGTAGTACGGTCACGCCCCGAGCCGCCCGAGCGCCCAGAGGAAGCCGCGGGTCACGAGGTCGAGATACTCGTCGGCGAGCATCGTTTCGTTGTGATGCCCGAGGGTGGTGCCGAAAACCCGCGCCTTGCCGTATTCGTTGACCCAGACGCAGGTATTCGCCTTTTTTTCACCCCCGGTGCCGATGGCCAACGGCGTGCAGCCCGGCCAGATTCTATCGATGTTATAGAGTTCACCGTCCGGAGTCGTCCAGCTCATGGGGAATCCTTTGAGGACTGGGTGATCATGTGGTTCGAGGACCTGGGTCACTTTGATCGGGTGCTTCGGCCCGTGGTTGAAAGAAGAGACCCCGAGCAGCTTTCTCCACTCGTCCGTTTTTGCATTCCGATAGCTGTGGGTGCTGCAGTGGATGGTGACGGCGGGGACGCCGGCCGCGTGGGCGGCGGTGATGCGCTCGACGAAGGCATCGTCGGTCACCCCGCCATAGCATTCGTTGTGCACCACGATATCGTAGGGTTTGGCCCAGTCCGGGTCGTTGTAGATGGAGACCATGTGGTCGCGCGAGTCGCCCCCTTCGAAGACGACCGTCCAGTCGATGGGGACGCCGGCGCGCTCGCTGATCCCGTTGGGGAGGATCGTCTTCTGCGTCGGGTAGTCGTGGCAGCACCCACCGGTGACGAGGAGCGCCTTCACGGGCGCGGCCTCATCCGCAGCCATCGCGAGGCTGGCCGGGCAGAGAAGAGCGAAAGAGACGAGGCGAATCAGGGATTTCATCGGCTTACATACGCCGGGAATGCCCCGATCATTCGCCGGACTTAGCCCCCCCCGACCTCGTGGTATTCGAGCGCCCATTCCCGCATGAACCGCACCCGCTGGGGCACCATGCGATAGACGATGAGCTCGGGGTTTTCCGGCGTTCCGAGGTATTTTCTGAGCAGGGCGTTGCCCTCCCAGATCTCGTCGAGGAGTGCCCGATCACCGACGACCTCCGCCAGCGCGGCGATGCGGACCTGGTCGTGGCCGGGGGTGACGTAGACGAGTTCCACGCGGGGGTTGTCCGCGATCTCCTCCGTCTTGCCGTAGCGGCGAAGATTGGCGACATAGACGGTAAACCCATCGGTTCTGACCGGCGATACCGGGCGCGCGTGGGGATGACCGTCGGCACCGGCGGTGGCCAGCACGGGGAATTTTGCGTCGCGCATGGTTGCCTGCGCCGCCATGATGAGATCTTCGTTGTCCATGCCGCTACCGAACCCCGGAATCCCCACGCCCGAAACTTGAAACTCCTCCTCATTTTCGTCCTGCTCGCCGTCGCGGTGATCGTGCCATTCCTCGTGTGGGGCGAGGGCATGGAATCCGCGTTCACCGGGGAGGCTGCCATCGGCTGGCTCGAAGGCTACGGGCGCTGGGCCTGGGCGGTCGGCGTCGGGCTGATCGTGAGCGACCTTTTCCTGCCGGTTCCGGCGACGGCGGTGATCTCGGCGCTCGGCTTCATCTACGGCGCGGTGCTCGGCGGGGCCATCGGGACGACGGGATCATTCCTCTCCGGCGCCCTGGCCTACGAAATCTGTCGGAGGGTCGGGCGCGGCGCCGCGGTGAAAATCGCCGGGGAAAAGGACCTGGCCAAAGGTGAACGCCTCTTTGCCGGGGCGGGTGGCTGGATCGTGGCGCTCTCCCGGTGGGTGCCGATCCTGCCGGAAGTGATCGCCTGCATGGCGGGGCTCACGCGGATGCGCGCAGGGCACTTTTACCTCGCGCTCGGCTGCGGGTCGGTGCCGCTCGGGTTCGCGTTCGCGGCGATTGGGGCGGCGGGGGTGGAACGGCCCGGGCTGGCGCTCGCCCTGAGTGCGGCGGTTCCCGCGGCGCTGTGGGTCGTGGCATCGCGGGTGATGCAACGTCACACGGGACGGGAAAAGATGCCAAGGTAGTTGTTGAACGGCGTACCGCCCCAGAGCGGCCGGAAAGAGCCTTCCAATCCCTCCGAGCGGGCGAGCGCGGTCAGTTCCTCGCCGGTCGGGTAACCCACCGGGGCGGACTTCATCCAGAAGGTGAGTCGGGCAAAAACATCGGCTCCCTGGGTCACGCGAAAACGCCACGAGTCGTCCTGTAGGCAGGTGCGCACGACGAGCTTGCCGCCGGGGGCGACGTTCCGCGAGAGCGCGCGGATGAGCTGCTCACGCTCGGGCCGGAGGAAGAACTGCAGGATATCGAGGACGGTGACGTTTCCCGAGAATCCGGGAATTCCCTCGCGGGCGTCGGCCTGCGAAAACGAGAGCCCCTGGAACACGCGTCCCGCGACCGCCTGGGCCTCCGCGATTTTCGTCCGGTCGTAGTCGACGCCCATGATATCGTGCTCGAAGCCGCGCGTGCGGAGGTAGAAGGCGAAGAGTCC
>CAZKYJ010000177.1:0-8097 GCA_964556355.1 uncultured Verrucomicrobiales bacterium
GGATCAAAATCGTGGCCGACGACCGGGGACGCGCCCATTTTGGCGGCGGCGATGGCAAGGATCCCGGAGCCGCAGCCAAGGTCGAGGCAGGCGAAGCGCTCCGGCAACTCGTCCTGCGCGCGGAGATCGCAGAGGAAGCGGAGGCAGGTGGCGGTGGTGGCGTGGTCGCCGGTGCCGAAGGCCATCTCCGCGGGGATGGTGATGCACTCGCGGCCGGGGTGCGCTGCGGCCAGGGCGGCGAGTTTGCTCGGGTCGCGCTCGGAGACGATGAGAAAGCGCTCACGGATCTTGATCGGGGCGATTTCGGGAGCGGACATCGCGACCCAATCGCGGTCGACGAGGCGCCGGACGCTCCCGCCGAACTGCTTTTCGATGGCGGTGGCCTGCTCCTCGAACTCGCAGTACACTTCGATGCGGGTCTTCTTTTTGTCGGGGAAGTCGGTGATGACGAGCGAGGTGTCCTCCAAGGCGTGGAACCGTTCCTCCCAGGCGTCGTTCCACTTGGCATCAGAGATTTTCGACCACACGTGCATGGAATATCTGGTGGCCGATGTCTCGCGAGGGTGCAAATCGCGAGTGAAGCGATTTGCCAAGCGGTGCGCCCGGTGGGTCATTGGCAGATGGACACGAACCGTCGCGACGCCCTCCGCCTGCTCACCTTCGGACTGGGGGCGGGCGCGCTCACCACCCGGAGTTTCGCCCAGGACGCGCCCCCGGCCATCGGGGCGGAGCGGTTGCGGGAGGGCTTGACGATGGTGACCGGGGCGGGGGGCAACATCGTCGTCTGCAGCGGTGCGGACGGCGGATTGCTCGTCGATAGCGGCCTGGCTGACCAGGCATTGCGTACGGCGGCCAAGATCGCCGAGTCCGCCCCCTACGTCGCGCTATTGGTGAACACGCACTGGCACTTCGATCACGCGGGCGGAAACGCGCGCTTCGGCGGCGGCGGCGCGCGCATCGTGGCCAGCGCCAACTGCCGGAGGCGCCTGGGCAGCGAACAGGTGATCGAGGCCTTCGGGCGCGAGCTGCCCGCCTCGCCGAAGGAAGCGCTGCCCACGGTGACGATAGAGAGCGAGACCGCCCTCCATGCCAACGGCCAAACGGTGCGGCTGGTTCCGGTGCCCCCGGCGCACACTGACGGCGACGTCATCGTGTGCTTCGAGGAAGCCAATCTCCTGCACATGGGCGACCTCTTTTTCCACGGCATGTTCCCCTTTATCGACTACTCCAGCGGAGGGAATATCCCCGGGATGGTGGCGGCGGCCGAGAAGGCCATCGCCTTGGTGGATGCAGACACCGTCATCGTGCCGGGTCATGGGCCGGTGGCAACCCCCGACGATCTCAAAGGCTACCACGCCTTCCTCGAGACGATGTCCGGGCGATTGGCCAGCTGCAAAGAGCGAGGCCTCGACGCCGAGGCGGTCGTGGCGGAAAAACCGGCCCAAGACTATGTCGCGGCAATGGGCGGCGGCTTCCTCGACGTGGACAGCTTCGTCAAAATAGCCTACGAGAGCCTGCTCCGGAGTCCCTGAGCGAGAAGCCCTTCGGGATGGGGGGAGTGGAGCGGGTGACGCGATTCGAACGCGCGACATCTTCCTTGGCAAGGAAGTGCTCTACCACTGAGCTACACCCGCATCGGCAAACCTGGCGGCTTGCGCGGGAGGGATTATTGGCGAAGATCGGCGTACCGCAAGAAAAAATTTATGGCACTAGAGAAACTGAACGACCGGCTCAAAGAGATCCTCGCGCACAAGCGGACGGAGATCGAGACGCTCATCCCGAGGGCGGAAAAACTTCGGCTCGCCGCCCTGGAGCGCAACGATTTCCGCAGTCTCTACAACGCCCTCGTCCGCGGCGAAGAGGCCGGCCACGGGATCGGGCTCATCGCCGAGGTCAAGAAGGCGTCGCCCAGTGCCGGCGTCATCGCGGAGGATTTCGACCCGCTCGAAGTGGCGAAAGCCTACGATGCGGCTGGTGCTAGCGCGATATCGGTGCTGACCGACGAGAGGTTCTTCGGAGGAAGGCTCGAGTACCTCACCCAGATTCGTCGGGAGGTGCGCGTCCCCTGCCTCCGCAAAGATTTCATCATGCACGAGGCGCAGATCTGGGAGGCCTCGGTAGCCGGTGCCGATGCCATCCTTCTCATCGTGGCGGCGCTGGAACAGGACGAACTCGTCCACCTCCTCGACGTCGCGGCCACGTTCCAGCTCGACGTGTTGGTCGAGGTCCACGACCGGGACGAACTCGACCGTGCGCTGGATACCGACGCCCGCATCATTGGCGTCAACAACCGGAACCTCCGTACTTTCGAGGTCGATCTCAGAACCACGGAAGCGCTGGCCGAAGAGGTGCCGGACGGCATCGTCTTCATCAGCGAGAGCGGGATCAAGACCCCGGAGGACGCCCGCCTTGTCGAGGGCTGGGGGGCCGATGCCGTGCTGGTGGGCGAGTCGCTCATGCGCAGCGACGACGTGCCGGAGATGGCCCGCGCGATCATGGGGGTGGAAGGGTAAGGGCGGGTGCCTCCGCGCCGACGGGCGCCAGGGCGGCGCCAGGCTCCAGGACCGGGGCGCCCGCCGCGAGCGGGTAGGCCGGCGCTACAATCCCCCGGCGATTTTGTAATGGGGCGCCCGCCGTTCGGGCGTATACTGCGAAGTTATGGACATCCTGCAGCACCTCGCAATCGCGCTCGGTCTCGGCACCTTGGCCGGTGTCAATCTCTACCTGACCGTGTTCCTCACCGGCATGGCCATCCGGTTCGACGTTCTCCAACTCGCCGCCCAACACTCCGAGCTCGCCGTCCTTGGGAACGAGTTCGTCCTCGCCGTGGCCGGCGTCCTCTTCGTGGTCGAGCTGGTCGCCGACAAAGTCCCGTGGGTCGATAGCCTCTGGGATTCCGTGCACACCGTCGTCCGCCCGGCCGGTGCTGTGCTCATCGCGCTCCCGGCGCTCGGCACCCTCGATGCGCCTGTCGCCGTGGCCGGTGCGCTCATGGCCGGTGCCGCCGCCCTCACCACCCACGGTGCCAAAGCGAGCACCCGCCTCATCGTCAACGCCTCGCCCGAGCCGGTTTCGAACTTCGCGGTGAGTGTGGCCGAGGATGTCGCCGTGGTCGGACTGCTGACCCTGATGGCGTTCAACCCGATCATCTCGGGGATCGTGTGCCTGATCATTTTGGTCGGGCTCTGGTTCTTCATGCCGGTCATGCTCCGCGGGATGCGGGCCAATGCCTGGCTCGCGCTGAACAAGTTGAAGCAGCCGGGTCACGTCCGCGGTGACGACGGCAACGTCGTGCTGCCCGACCGCGTCACCGCCGAGGAGGACATCCTCCTCAACGGCCAACTCGGACCCGCCCGCTACACCGTGGCCTGGTCGATCCCCTGCCTATCCGGAAGGGCGAAGAAGATCAAGGGGCTCCCGTCGAACCTCTTCGGCGCACTCGTCGCCACCCACGAGCACACGGACAAAGTCGTTTTTCTCGGCAAGAGGCTATTCGGGCGCATGGCCAGGGTCATCGAGCTCGATGGCTGCTCGGTCAGCCACGAATCCCGCATCCTCAGCGAGAACCTCGTCATCTACTGCAAGGAGTCGAAACGGCAGGCCGCCTTCCGATTCAAGCGGGGTGATGCGAAACTGGTCGAAGCGGTTGCCGCCGACCTCGAGCGCCGGCTCCTGGCCACCACGCCGACGGACCCTCCGGAGGAGCTCGCGCTCCCCGAGGACTCACCCGCCGCCAAGGAAGAGCCCGTCGGGGTGTAAGGGCGGAGCAACTGACGGCCGCGGGAAGCCTGTCCTACGCCAACGCCAGATTCGGATCGATGTCCGCGTCGAGCGGCGTCGGCGATCCGACCTTTTGCGCGGCGGCGAAGGCGATCATGGCCGCATTGTCGGTCGTCAGGGCGCGCTGGGCGATGCGCAGCGCAATGCCCTCGCGCTCGCATCGGGCTTCGAAAGCCGCACAGAGCGCCGCGTTGCAGGACACCCCCCCGCTCACCGTGATCAGGTTCTCGCCAGTATGCCGGGCCGCGCGGATCGCTTTTTCCACCAGGACTTCGACGACCGCCGCCTGGAAGCTCGCGGCGAGGTCGGGCAGTGCGGCGGCCGGCTCGACCACTTTTTCCAAGGTGTAGCGCATGGCGGTCTTCAGCCCGCTGAAGGAAAATTCGAACCCCGGCTGGTCGAGCATCGAGCGCGGGAACCGGTAGGCTTCCCCATCTCCCCCGACCGCCGCCTTTTCGATCTCGGGGCCGCCGGGGTAGGGGAGCCCCAACATTTTTCCAACCTTGTCGAAGGCCTCGCCCGCCGCATCGTCGCGCGTCCTCCCGAGCAGGGAGTAATCGCCCACCCCGCGAAGGTGGAGGAGCATGGTGTGCCCGCCGCTGACCACCAGCGCGACGCAGGGGCGGATGCCTCCGGCCTCCCCGAGGAAGGGCGAGAGGAGGTGGCCTTCCATGTGGTTGATGGCCAAAAACGGCTTGCCCGTGGCGAGCGCGAGCGATTTGGCGAAGGTGTTCCCCACGAGCAGAGAGCTGGCCAGCCCCGGGCCGGCGGTCGCCGCGAAGGCGTCGATGTCCCCGGCTCCGACGCCCGCTCCAGCGAGTGCTGCCTCCACCACCGGGCGCACCATCACCACGTGATTCCTTGAAGCCACCTCCGGAACCACACCGCCGTAGGGGCGGTGCAACGCGATCTGCGAGGAGATCTCGCTCGACATCACCGTGCCCGGCGTCTCCAAAACGGCCGCGGCGGTCTCGTCGCAGCTCGTCTCGATGGCGAGGATTCGCATGCGCTAGCGCCGGTAGGCCGCAAGCCCCTTCAAGACGTCCGCCGCCCGCTGGAGCTGGTGGTCGTTGACCCCTACGAGATCCTTGGCCTTCGCGTCGTTGAGCGCGTTGTCCCGATACCACTTCATCAGCTTCGTCTCCTCCTCGGGCGTCAGCGTCGCCACTATGTTCGGGACGACACCGTTCTCGTGGATCGTCCGGTGGCTGGGAGTGTAATATTTGGCGATGGTCAGCCGCATGGCGGCGCCCTGCTCCATGGGGATGATGCTCTGCACGCTCCCTTTCCCGAAGGTGGTCTCGCCGACGATGACCGCACGTTTGAGATCCTGCAGCGCGCCGGACACGACCTCCGAGGCGGAGGCGCTGCTGTGGTTGACGAGGATCGCCAGCGGGTACTTCCGGTGCTCCCGCCGGCGCTCGGGCGTGCGGTAGGGCGGGTCGTCCTGCGAGGCCACGCGCCCCTCGGTGGTCAGCACGAGCGTGTCGGCGGGGAGGAATTCTCCGAGGATATCGATGGCGCTGTTGAGCAGTCCGCCCGGGTTGTTTCGCAGGTCGAGCACCAGCGCCTCCATGCCCTCCCGCTCCAGGCCGTCCAGCGCTTCGGCCAGCTGGTCGGCGGTCGGTTCATTGAACTGCAAAAGCCGGACGTAGCCGATTTTCAAGCGGTCGCCGGCGATCTCGGTCGGCAGGATGAGCGCGTCCTTGATCGTCTCCATCTGGATGATCTGGCGCAGCATCTCGACCTCCCGGATCTCGCCGGTGGCCGGCGAGCGCAAGGTGAGGGCGAGCGGCTCTCCCGGGTTGCCCCGCAGGAGGTTGACGGCCTCGGCCACGCTGAGGTTCTCGGTCAGCTGGTCGCCGATCTGCAAAATCAGGTCGCCGGGCAGCACGCCCGCGATGGCCGCCGGCCCGTCCTCGCGCACCGAGACGATACTCAGCGCCCCCGGCTTCGGCGCGATGGTGATGCCGACCCCGTCGTAGGTGCTCGACTGGCTGCGCTCGAACTGCGCCATCACCTCCGGGTGCATGTACTGGCAGTGCGGATCGAGCCCGGAGAGCATCCCCTCCAGCGCGTTGGCGATCAGCGCGTCGTAGGACACCTTTTCGGAATCGACGTAGCTCTGGCGGATGATCTCGATGGCACGGGCCAGGATCTCGATCTGCGCGTAGCCGGTGTCGGTCGGGTCGTCAGCTTCGGCGGCGGGGTCGACCTTCAGTTCGTCCGGCTCCGCGTCGGGTAGGGGCGGGCCGAAGGGCACCACCTCCTGGGCGAGGGTGGCGGGAATCGCGATCAGCGTGAGCAACGAGACGAGAGGCTTCATCGCGCCGACTATCCGGGAGAAAACCCGCACCGACAAGCCGCCAGAAATGCGCCCTTGCCGCACCGCCCGGGGGCGCGCTAAGTGGTCGGACGATGAAAAGTATGACGGGATTCGGTCGCGGCGAAGCGACGGGCGGCGGTGGGCGGCTCGTGCGCGTGGAGGTTTCCTCCGTCAACCGCAAGCAGAGCGATATCAACGTCTTGCTCCCCCGCGACCTCCTCGAGCTCGAAGTCCCCGTGCGCAAGCTCGTCGCCCCCCGCGTCTCCCGGGGGCGCGTCACCGTCAAGATCGAACTCGACAACGGCGCCGGACCGCGCCAGTCGCTCCGCGTCGATCACGAACTCGCCCGCGCCTATCGCCAGGCGCTCGCCGAACTGGCCGGCGATGGCGCCTCGGCGATGACCGCGTCCGAGCTCCTCGCGGCCGAGGGCGTGTTCTCCCTTGAGGGCGCACGGATCGAAGCGGGCGCCGTCTGGGATGCGATCAGCTCGGCGACGAAGGCCGCGCTCGATGCGTGGGACGCCATGCGCAGCGCCGAGGGCGTCGCGCTGGAGGACGACCTGAAAGCGCGGGTCAGCTCGCTACGCGGCCACGTCGACGCCGTGCGGGCGCTTGCCCCGGAGGCGGTGGCGACCTACCGGCAAAGCCTCCACCGCCGGCTGCGCGACGCGGGATTGGAGTTCGACCTCGACGACGAGCGCGTGCTCAAGGAGATCGGGCTGTTTGCCGAGCGCTGCGACGTCAGCGAGGAGCTGACGCGACTGCAGAGTCACCTCGGTCAGCTCGTGACCTATCTGGAGAGCGGCGATCCCGTGGGGCGCTCCCTCGATTTTTTGGCCCAGGAGCTGAACCGCGAGATCAACACCATCGGCTCCAAGGCGAACAGTGCCGAGATCGCCGTCCACGTCGTGGAGGGCAAGGCCGAGGTGGAAAAGATCCGCGAACAGGTGCAGAACATCGAGTAGCGCTATGGCCGATCCATCACTCATGCAAAGGCGGGGGATTCTCTGCGTGGTCTCGGGCCCGTCCGGCTCCGGCAAGACCACCGTCTGCCGCGCCCTCAGCGGCAGCGATCCCGCCTGCGTCTACTCGATCTCCTGCACGACGCGTGCGCCCCGCACGGGTGAGGTCGACGGCATCGACTACCATTTTTTGTCGGAAGACGACTTCGCCGAGCGTGCCGTGCGCGGGGACTTTCTCGAGTACGCGCGCGTCCACGGGCGCGGCTACGGGACTTTGAAAAGCTGGGTGCTCGCCCACCTCGCCGCCGGTCGCGACGTGCTCATGGACATCGATACGCAGGGCGCCGAGCTGATCCGCAAGTGCGACGATCCGCTCATCCAGACCTCGCTCGTCGACGTCTTCATCCTCCCCCCGTCGATCGAAGAATTGCGCTGCCGGCTCTTCGGGCGTGCCACCGAGAGCGAGGAGCAAATGGCGCTCCGCCTGAAGAATGCCCTCGACGAAATGAGCCACTGGCGGGAGTACGCCTACACCATCGTCAGTGCGAGCAAGGAGGGGGATCTCGCGCAGTTTGCCGCCATCGTCGGGGCGGAGCGCTGCCGGACAAGGCTCCTCACCCCGACGAAAACCGGGGCCGGCCCGGCCGGGCAGGCGGAACTCTTCGACCTGCTGTAGGCTCTACCTGAAATGTCGAACATCATCCTAGGAATCAGCGGCTCCATCGCGGCCTACCGGGCGGCGGACATCGCCAGCCAGCTCACCAAGCGCGGGCACAGCGTCACCTGCGTGCTCACCGCCGATGCCAAGGAGTTCGTCACCCCGCTCACCCTCCAGGTGCTCTCGAAAAACCCCGTCGTCACCGGCCTCTACGACGAGAAGGAAAGCTGGCGTCCGGGGCACATCCAGCTGGCCGATTCCGCGGATCTCATCCTCCTTGCCCCGGCCACCGCGAACCTCATCGCGCAGCTCGCCCACGGCCTCGCCGGCGATGCTTTGACCGCTATCTGCCTCGCCACGCGCGCCCCGTT
>CAZKYJ010000178.1:0-8089 GCA_964556355.1 uncultured Verrucomicrobiales bacterium
GATCTCGCTCCCACACCACGCGTTCACTAGGGTCGATTTCCCGGCGCCGGACATCCCGAGGAGGGCACCGGTCTCGCCCGCAGGGAGGAAGGCCGCGAGCGCCTCCATCCCCCGGCCGCTGACGACGCTGATCGCGATCACGGGGGCGCCCGCGGCGGACTCTCCCATCATTTCCACAGCCGCTTCGGGGGCGTCGTGGAGGTCGGCTTTGCTCAGCACGACGACCGGGCGCGCCCCACTCTCAGTTGCGAGCGCGAGGTAGCGTTCCAGTGTGCGGGGCCGGAGCCGCTTCTCCAGCGATGACACGAGAAAGACGGTGTCGATATTCGTGGCGATGATCTGTTCCACAACGCGGCGCCCGGCGGCGCGGCGGCTGAACTTCGACCGGCGCGGCAGCACGTGGTGGATGACGGCATGTGCCTGCTTCTCGTCCGGGGGGACGACCGCGACCCAGTCCCCGACGGCGGGCAGGGCGTCCGTGGAGCGCGCCACGTGCCGGAGTTTGCCGGCGAGTTTGGCGGGGATTTCGCGGCCGTCGAAGAGCACCTGGTAGGCACCCCGGAGCTCGGCCGAGACGCGTACCGGCACCAGCTGCGGCTCGCCCAAAGCCACGAAGGCATCGCGGAAAAATGGGTGCAAGCCGGAGGAACTCATGGTCAGATAGCCCCGATATCGGGGATCTCGAACCCGGGGCGGTTCGGGTCCTTCAGCAAGGCGTTGGCGGCCTCGGAATGCTCGCCGGTATGGCGTTCGGTGGCCGGGTCGAAAGTGATCCACGGACCGACGGTGTAGTGGTTGCCGTCCTCCGGAAGGCCGACGCCGTTGGCCATCGTTTCATGGAGCTTCAGGAAATGGTCGTGGGCGTCGGCGTTGTCTCCGAAGCGCCCGGCCCGGGCGTTGAACGGTACCTCTTCGCCGAGGCGGTAGGAATTGTTGATCAGGTGGCCGAGCACGCAGCCGTAGTGCGCCTCGCCGGCGGTACCGTTGGCCATCTCGGGGTCGCCGGCGCGGCAGGCGGCCACGAAGCTCCCCCAGTTGCCGCCGGGGGTGACGTCACCCGACGCGACGTCGATCTTTTCGCCCTCGGCGTTGCCCTTGGCATAGTAGAGGCCGCGGACGATCTTGCCGCCGTCCTCGAAGTAGTATTCGTTCTCGACCTGGCGTTCGTACCCGTCGTAGTTGACGTTGCGCACGTTGAAGAAAACCTGCTGACCGTTGGGGTACTCGGCGATTCCGAAAAGCGTGTTGGGAGTCTCGCCGGAGTCGTCCCAGGCGAATCGGCCGCCGATGGCCATGGCACGGACCGGGTGGGTGAGTTCGGGATCGAGCGCCCATCGGGCGACATCGAGCTGGTGGGTCCCCTGGTTGTTGAGGTCGCCGTTGCCCGTCTTCCAAAACCAGTGCCAATCGTAGTGGGCGAACTTCGAGTGGTAGTCGTCGATGACGGCGGGGCCGCGCCAGAGATCCCAGTCGAGATTGGCCGGCGGCGCCCCGACCGCGGCGGTGCCGATGCCGCCCCGCGGTTTGCAGGCGTAGCCGTAGGAGATCTTGAGCTTGCCGAATTTCCCCGCCTGGATCGCCTCGTGCAGCCCGGCAATCCTCGCATCGCTCCGGCTCTGGGTGCCATGCTGGACGACGACGCCGTACTTCTGCTGGGCGGCCCACGCGATCCGCCCCTCGGCCACGTCGTGGCTCATCGGTTTCTCCACGTAGACGTGCTTCCCGGCCTGCGCGCCCCAGATGGTCATGAGCGAGTGCCAGTGGTTCGGGGCCGCCACCGAGATCGCATCGACGTCTTTGTCTTCGAGCACCTTGCGGATGTCCGTGGCCGCTCTCGTGGTGAACTTCCCTTCGGTTTTCTTTTCCAGCTCGCCCATCCGGCGGTCGAGCACCTTCTGGTCGGGATCGACGAGGTAGGCGATCTCCACGTTCTTCTGCGATCCGAAGCCACCGATGTGCGACGTGCCCCGCCCGTTGACCCCGACCACGGCGATGCGGAGCCGCTCGTTGGCGCCCTCGACCTGCCCGGAGGCGCGGCTGCCGAGGATGATGGGGGACGCTCCCGCGATCAGCGAGGTGCGGAGGAATTGGCGGCGGGTTTTGATGGACATCCTACCCTCTACGGAACGGGAGGCAGGGTTCTTAAAGCTCGCCGATCGGCCAGTTCCACCCGCAGGTGAATCCGCCATCGACGGTGACGATCTGGCCGGTCATCCAGGCCGCCCCCGGGGAGGCGAGGTAGATGGCGGTGCTGAGGAGGTCCTCGGGCTTGCCGATCCGCCGGAGCGGGTGGCCGGGCACGCCCCACGCGAGCATCTTCTCGTGGGCCCACAGCTTGCGCGTGAGGTCGGTGATGATGAATCCGGGGGCGATGCAGTTGACGCGGACACCTCCCGGTCCCCACTCCATGGCGAGCACCTGGGTCATCCGCCCCATCCCCGCCTTGCTCATGGCATACGGTGCGAGCTGCGGGCCGGGGAGGTTCGTGGTGAGCGAGCCGATGTTGATCTGGTTCCCGGCCCCGCGGTCGAGCATGTGCGCACCGACCGCTTTCGACAGGAGGAAGGCGCCCTTGAGGTTGGCTTCCATGATCGCATCATAGTCGTCCTCGGTCACTTCGAGGGCCGGCTTCCGGCGATTGACACCCGCGACGTTGATCAGGGTATCGATACGGCCGTGGCGGGAGAGTGTCCCGGCGACGAGACGGGTGATCGAGTCCGGGTCGGTGACGTCGCAGGCGATCCCCTCGAGATCCAACTTCTCGAGGGATCCTTGCGAGCGACCGGTGACGACGACTTTGGCGCCGCGCTCGGCAAACGCCGTGGCCATGGCATAGCCGATCCCACGGCTCCCGCCCGAAACGAGAACGACCTGGTCGGAGACATCGAAGAGTGGATCGGGGGTCATTGGTCGGTCACGGGTAGGAGGTAGCCGACGCGTGATTTGACCTCGGCATCCTGGTGCGGAATGGCCCCGCGGCGGAGGTTGATCTCGATCCCCGGCGCGCCATCGCGGAGCATGACGATGATGTTGAGTATCTCCAGTGCCTCCGTGGGAGTGCGGGCGCTCTCCAGGGTGTGGGCGAGGATGTCGCCGACCTGCTGCGCCCCGGCCAGCGCCCAAAACTGGTTGGCCCTCGCGCGGACGAGCAGCTCCGATTCCCGCAGCGCGGTGAATTGGACGAGCCCGGTGTAGGTTGCGGCGGCCTGGCCGAACGCCGCGCAAACCGTGTAGCCCCAGTAGCGTCGCCACGCGTCCTGGGAAGCGATAGCGGTTCCGATCTCCGGGGAGGCCTCGGCGAATGGGAGGAGCTGGAGGTTGGCGATGTCCACCAGCTCGGCGATCTCGCCCTCGTGGGACCGACCGAAAGCCACCGGGTTGTCGAAGGCGTTTTCGATGAGGTAGCTCTCGGGATAGAAGCTGAGGTCGGGCATCCCTTTGACCCAGGCGGTGAGCTGGTCGCGCATCGTGGCCAGACGTTCCGCGTGTTCGGGGGCAGAGGCGAGGTTGTTGGTCTGGTAGGGGTCCGCTTCCAAGTCGTAGAGGGCTTCGGGCTGGCGCGGCTGGAAGAATGCTGCCTGCGCGGGAGTGAGCGATCCGGCTTTGAAGTTCTCCCACCACTCCTGGTAGGCGAGCATCTTGTAGCGGTACTCGTTGTAGAGGCCGTCGAAATTGAACGGGGTGTAGTTGCGCTCGTAGTGGAACTTCCCCTGGCGGAAAGTGCGGACGAAGTCGTACTTCTCGTCGAAGCGGTCGGCGTAGCCGTAGGCGGTATCGCGGCTGGCCAGCTGCTCTGGGGTGACGCCCTCGCCGAGGAACGGGCGCCCATCGACGCCGCCGGGAACCGCCACGCCGGCGAGGTTCAGGGCGGTGGGGCCAAAGTCGACGAAGCTGACGAATCCGGCCGTGCGGGAGCCGGGCTCATGCCCCGCGAGGCCTCGGAAGTTGTCGGGCACCCGGACGGCCAGGGGGACGTGGAGGCCGCGGTCGTTGGCGTAGCCTTTGCTCCCAGGAAGGACGCCGCCGTGGTCACCGAAATAGAACACGAACGTGTCCTCGAGAAGCCCGTCCTCCTCCAGGGCCGCGACGACCTGGCCGACCCGTCGGTCGATCTCGGCCATGCGGTCGTGGTAGCGGGCATAGGTGTAGCGGAACGTCGGGGTGTCCGGGTGGATCGGGGGGATGAAAACGGTGGCGGGATCGGTTTCCGTTTTCGTCTGCTCCATCTTTTGCTTGGAGAAGTGGAGCGAGCTCTCGTGGGACTCCTTGAAGGTGACCTGGTGGAAGAACGGCTGCGTCGCATCCGGCCGGTTGCGCCAGGTGGCCTTGTTCGATGAGTCGTCCCAGACGCCATCGCCCGCGATGGCGTTGTAGTCCTCCTTCGAGTTGTTGGTCGTGTAGTAGCCCGCGTCCCGCAGGTAGGCTGGGAACATCTTCAACCCTTCCGGCATGGGGACGGCTTTCGCCTTGCGGTGGAACTGGGTGCCGATCCGCGGCGCGTAGCAACCGGTGATCAAGGTCGTGCGGGCGACCGAGCAGACCGGGGCGTTGGAGAACGCGTTGTCGAAGGTGATGCCGTGGGCGGCGAGCGCCTCGATGTTCGGGGCAGGGGCACCGGTGGGATCCCAGTGCTTGAGGAAGTGCTTGGAATTGTCCTCCGACAGAATCCATACAATGTTGGGGCGCTTTTTGTCTTGCGCAGGGGCGGCCGCGGCGAGCAGGAGCGTTGCCAGAGCGCACGCACCGACGAACAAGAGGGGAGATTTCGACATGGTACGGAAGTATTCCGATGCTCGAGGAAGATGCAAGCAACGCGCCGGGTTCACTTTTCGACCGGCGCCAGCACGAAGAACGCCGCTGCTGCGGTGTATCCGTGGAGATAGGTCGACCGTCCGACCGGGCCGATCTCCCCGTTACAGAAGAAGCCTGCTACCGGTATCTTGCCGAAGGCATCATCGAGGACGCCCGCGTCGTGGTCGGGCACTCCGAAGAGGCGGTGCCCCCGGCCGGTACAGCTGAAGAGAAGCGTTCCGAACGGCCGGACACCGGCGCCTTTCGCGCCAGCGACGAGCGCGCAAAGATCCTCGTCCGCCGAGTCGCCGTCGCGCAGCTGGAACTGGAGGGTCTGTCCGGTACGGGGAAAGGCGCCGAGCGCGATGGCCCCGGCGTCGGCGTCGCCGCCGAGGATGTTACGCACCAGGAAGTCGCCCCGCTGGAACTCATCGACGTACTCGCTCGTGGCCAACCCCGCGAAGATGTTTCCCCTCGCCTGGGTCTTGTCGTCGTTATCGAGGGTTTCGAATGCTTCCTCGAGCACGCTGTAGGCCGGTTTGGTGGCCAGGGAGACGAGGACATTCTTGTCGACCTCGGTGATCGTGTAGGGTTCGCCGAACGGGCGACAGCCCTGGCTGACGACCCCGCTCAGGGTGACTCCCGCCCCTTGGGGGATACCGATGATCAGCGCGTCGACCGGTGAGTCGGACCCGCTGTGGAAGACGAAAAACTCGCCCCGTTCGGTCCCGCCGCTCGCGAGCCCTCCGAAGGTGGGGACGCCGGGGTAGGCGGCGTTCCACTGGGTCAGCCAATTTTCGCCGTCGAAAGCGGCGGGATCGGCCAGCACCAGAAATCCCGCCGCATCCTCCGGCGCCAGCCCGGTCGTCTCGACCCAGCCGGAATCTCCGACGCCCGCGTGGACGAGTCCCCCGTGCACCGGGGTGACCGACGGGCGCAGGCCGGGGGCATTGAGCAGAAAGACCGAGGCGCCCGAGACATTCTCGTTCTCTTGGGCAGTTCCGATCAGGCCGTCTGCCGAGCACCCGACGACCGTCGGCACCCGGCCGTAGACCTGGACGATCTCGATGACGTCCTCGAGGTGGGGGCGCCAGTCGGCCGAGACGAAAATGAAGGCCAAACACCCTCCGCCACCCGCGTCGTCCCGGCACCCCTCCACCGCCGCGCGCAGGGCGTCCTCGTCGAAGGTGGTGAGGATCAACCGGGAGGCAGCCTTGGGCAAGAGGGACGAATCAGACATGGGTCAGATGGCAATCTAGCGTGGAAGCGGAAAATGCCCCCCCAAAAAAAGACTCCGTGGAGGGGGGAGCGCGAGGGCGCGAATGGCTACTTTCGGAGGTGCCAGCAGAACCGATAGGTGCTAGAGAGGAACGATGCATCCCCGACTGCCCCCCCCGTTGCTGGCGCTACTCGCCGCGCTGTTGTCCCCGCCACTCGTTCAGGCCGAGGGTTCTGCGGGCGACATCGCAGCGCTCTCGGCCGACGTGGCGGCCGTCGACAAACCCGGCGGCCCGGGGCCGCTCGTCGTCTGGGGCGAGCGGGCGTTTCCGGTGATCGCCGGCAAGAGCGGCGACGCCGTCGAGCCGCTGGTAGCCGCCGCCCGCTGGGGCGAGGGGCGCGTGGTGGCCTTCGGGCACAATGGCTACCTGAATTCGACCGGCGCCGATACCGTGCGGTTCCGGCAGAACGCCATCCGCTGGGCGTCGGGCAAGGAAGACGGCAAGACTCCTTCCGTGGGGCTTTGGAAAGGCGCGGACAGGCTGGTGCCCGAGCTGGAGGAAGCCGGGTTCCGTGCGGAGGCGGCGGAACTCAACCGCCTGGCGAAGTTCGATGTCCTCGTCTTCGACTCCGGTTCGCTGGCCGATGAGAAGGATCGGGAGCGCGTGGGGAAGTTCGTAGAAAAAGGCGGAGGCATCGTCTGCGGAAGCCTCGGCTGGGGGTGGCTCCAGCTGAATGGCGGGAAGACCATCCAAGACCATCCCGGAAACCTCCTCCTCGTCGATGCCGGGATCGCCTGGGCCGACGGCACGCTGGAACCGACCGGATCCGGCGATACCTACGCCGCAAGATCCGACTCCCTCGCCCACGCCGGAAACGCGATCGACGCCCTGGCGAGCGCCCCGGCGCAGCCCGCCGTCACCCAAAGCCTCGCCGTGCTCTCCCGTGCTCTCCGGACAATCTCCCACGATGCGCCGGGCTTCGGCAACAAGCTGGAGGCGCTCCTTGCGTCCGGCCGCGACAAGCCGCCGGTCCCCACCACAGAAAAGCCGATCGGACCGGACGACGCCCTCGCGCGCGTGTTCCTGTCGGTGGCCTGCGGCCGCGTGACGACCGCCGATCCCGCAACACTCGAGCCCCATCCGGCGGCGGACGACTTTCCCGGGAGGGTCGCGCGCGGCGCCCGTCCCGAGACCGTGAGCAAGCAGGTCTCCACGGCGACGTCCGGCTGGCACAGCCTCGGCCTCTACGCGCCGGCCGGAGCCCTCGTCCACGTGCGCGTCCCCGAAACCGCCGCCGGTGCCGGGCTCGAAGTGCGCATCGGTTGCCACAGCGACCGGCTCTACCATAAGGAAAAGTGGGACCGGGCTCCCGAGATCTCGTTTGCGTGGCCGCTGCGCGAGGTGGTGACCAAGGTCGCCAACCCGTTCGGCGGGCTCGTCTATCTCGTCGTGCCGGACCGGTGTGTCCTGGGCGAGATCGACGTCGATGTGGCCGGCGCGATCACGTCGCCGCTCTACATCCACGGCGAGACGACGGCGTCCGACTGGCAGGCGGCGGTGCGTTCGACCTCCGCGCCGTGGGCCGAATTCGCTTCCCCGCGGATCGTCGTTTCCGTGCCCACCGACGTGGCACGCCGCGTGCGCGACCCGCAGGCGCTGATGGACGCCTGGGACAACGTGCTGCGGCTGGAGAACGAGCTCGCGACCATCTCCCGGGAAGGCGAGCGCCCCGAGCGCATCGTCTGCGACCGGCAGATCAGTGCCGGCTACATGCACTCCGGCTACCCCGTCATGGTGCACATGGATCAGGCAGAGAACCTCGCCGACGCCGGGAACGTGGCCAAGGATGGCAACTGGGGGTTCTACCACGAGTTTGGTCACAACCACCAGAAAGGCGACTGGACGTTCGACGGCACCGTTGAAGTGACGTGCAACCTATTCTCGCTCTATGTGTTCGAGAAACTCTGCTGGATTCCGCCGGAGAGGCACGAGCGCGGGGACGCGGGATTCCGCGAAGAGAATATGCGCACCTACTTCGGCACCTTGTATGCGGCGAGCGTCTCGAGGCAGTGCGCGAT
>CAZKYJ010000179.1:0-8052 GCA_964556355.1 uncultured Verrucomicrobiales bacterium
GGACGGCATCGGGCGGGACGAGTCCGAGCCCCTTCTGCCTGGCGAACCGCTCGGCACGCAAGATATCCCACCCGCGACGGTAGGTGGCCACGTGGCGCTCGACCGACGCGTGCGGTGCCTGCACCGGGAAATGCGGCGACGAGTGGGCGAGAAAAAGGAGATAGGGCCGATCCGGAAGCCCGCGCGCCTGACGAATGAACTCAAGGGTGTAATCGTTAAATACATCCGTGGCGTAGAAGTCAGCCCCGGCGTACTCCAGTTCCGGCTCGCTGCCCTCTGGCAGCCTGACGTATTTGTCTGCCTGCCACTGGTCTTCCGCGTAGGCGAGGAAATTCCGGTAGCCGTAGTAGTTCTGGAACCCCCGCTCGAGAGGCCCCGGTATCCCCATGTGCCACTTGCCAACCATCCAGGTGGAATAGCCAGCATCGCCGAGCATTTCGGCGAGAGTGGCACAGGTCGGATGGAGATGCCCCGTGTAGGCGAGCCCCCGGCCAGCCGGTTGCTTCCGGTGGGCAAACGAACCGATGCCCGCCTGGTGCGGGTGGAGGCCGGTCACGAGTGCGGCACGGGACGGGCAGCAGCGGGCGGAGGTATAGAATGCCGAGAACCGCGCGCCGCCCGCGGCCAGGCGATCGATGTTCGGGGTGGGGATCTCGCCGCCGTAGCAGGAAAGATCCGAGAAGCCTAGATCGTCAGCGAGGATGATCATGATATTCGGGCGGGCGGCCGCCGAGGCCGACGAAATGGCGAGGGCGGCGACCATCGTCGAAAGCGCACACCTTGTGGATTGGGAGTCGATCATGGTGGTGGGGTTTGTCGGCGAGAGGATAGAAGCCCAATCCGCACCTGCCAAGGGCGGGGGTGGCACCAGGGCAGATCGCTTCCGGGAGTCGCCGGAGCTTCCCGCGCGGCGGGATATCCAGTGGACTCGCGGCGAAATACTGGCTAGACTGATGGACCCCCAAACCTCCATGAGATTTCAAGCCCCCCCGCTTGTGGCTGCCCTTTTCGCGCTGGCCACCCCCGTCTACGCCGACATCGTGATCAATGAGATCGGCGCCATCGACTCCGGACGCCAGCTCCGCTGGGACGCCGACGACCAACCGTTCGCCGGCAGCGGCCCGGCCTGGTGGTCGCCCGGGTTTTCCGACGCGCTGTGGGACGTCGGCCCGACACCGATCGGGTTCGAGCTCGGCGCCATCGCCACGAACGTCGGCGCTGCGCTCGATGGCGTGTCGCCCTCACTCTACGTGCGCAAGACGTTCACGGCCAGTGCTGGCGACGCCGCGTCGGGCAGCGACCTGATCCTGCGGATCAACTACAACGACGGCTTTATCGCGTGGATCAACGGGAAGGAGGCCGACCGGGCGAACATGGGTGCCGAAAAGGCGCACATCTATCACGATCAGATTTCCTACCGATCCACACCGAATTCGACCGCCACCCAGGACTTCAACCTCGGCGCGGCCTCCGCCTTCCTGACGGACGGCGCCAACCTCTTGGCGATCCAGGTGGGAAACTACACGCTCGACTCAAGCCTGCGCCTCGATGCGGAGCTGTTCATCAATGCGCCGGGCGGTGCCGTCACGCTCGTGGCATCCGGTACGACGATCCGCTATCTCCCTGGACTCATCGAGCCGACCGCCGATCCCTACGAGCCGGCCGCGCCCGAAGAGGGCGCGTCGGATTGGATCGAGCTGCACAACACGGGCGCCTCGCCGGTCGATCTCACGGGCTGGCACCTGACGGACGATGCAGCTTCACCGATCAAATGGACGTTCCCCCCCGGATCGAGCATCGGTGCCGGAGGCTACCTCGTGGTACTGGCGGACGCGCCGGATGCGGCCATCCCCGGTGCGATCTACGCCCACACCAACTTCAAGCTGAGCGCCGACGGCGAGTACGTCGGGCTCGCGAACCCCGCGGGGACGGTGATCGACGCCATCGCACCCGGGTTCCCGGAGCAATACCCCTACCACAGCTACGGCCGGCCCCAGGACGGCTCCACCTTCACCTATCTCGAATCGCCGACCCCCGGGAGCACGAACGACACCGCGGCGCTCGCGGCGCGGGTAGACACCCCAGATTTCGATATCGGGGGCGGCTTTTTCGACACCAGCGTCGCCGTCGGGATCACCTCGCAGACGCCCGGGGCACAGATCCGCTACACCACCGACGGCACCGATCCCACCCTCGCCACGGGGATCCCCTACGTCGCCCCGCTCACCCTCAACCAGGTGACCAACATCCGGGGGCATGTCATCCGCGCCCGCGCCTTCGCCGATGGGATGATCCCCTCCCCGATCCGCACCCATACCTATCTCATCGGGCAAGACAATCGCCTCCGCCAGAACCCGGCCGTCCTCTTCGCGGGCGACGTCCCCCGCTCGCTGCACGATCCGTTCGGCATCCTCGCCATCGTTGGCGGCACCTACGTCAATAGCCAATGGGAGCCCACCGGCCCGGACGACGTCAACAACATCCTCAATCGCGGGCGCGCTTACGAGCGCCCGATCCACGCCGAATTCTACTTCCCCGACGGCACCGTGGGATTTCGCTCGGACTGCGGGCTCCGCGCTTCCGCCAGCGCCTTCTCCCGACCCCGTGCTAGGATTACCAATTTCAACTCCAGTCCTTGGCCGAGCTCCGCCCCGGAGAAGCCGTCGTTCAATCTCTACTTCCGCGACGAGTACGGCAACCCCTCCGTCGACCTGCCGCTCAACGGACCGGATCACCCGGTCGACGACTACGAGCGCTTGCGGCTGCGCGCCGGAAAGAACGACATCCAGAACCCGTTTATCACCGACGAGCTCGTCCGACGGCTCAGTGCCGACATGGGGCAGCCGGCCAGCCAGGGAGTGATTAATTCATTCTATATCAACGGGGTATTCAAAGGATACTACAACACCGTCGAACGCCTGCGCGAGCCCTTCTTCCGCTCTCTCCACAGCGCGGACCCGGATGCGCAATGGGACGTCCTCCAGCTTGAAAATGCGGACGGCGGCGGGGAGTTCGACAACGTCGCGGAGGGCGATCGCGTCGCCTGGGAGGACATGATCGTCCGGCTCAACCGGGCGGTCACCCCAGCCAACTGGGACGCCGTCCGCGAGGTGGCCGACGTGACCAACATCGCGGACTACTTCATTCTGAATATCTATGGTGCGACTTGGGACTGGCCGCACAACAACTGGGTGGCCGCCAAAGAACGCTCCCCGGCCGGGCGCTACCGGCTCTACATCTGGGACGCCGAAGGCGCGTTCAACACGGCGGGAAACCGGCCGGTCGGCCAAGAGATGATCAATTCCTTCATCGCCAGCGGCGCCGGTGAACTCCGCGACCTCTGGCGCGGGCTCAACCGCTGGGAGGAGTTCCGTCTCCACTTTGCCGACCGGATCCAAAAGCACCTCTTCAACGGTGGCGTCCTCGACGATAGAGACTACGAGAATTCCCAGATCAAACTTCGAATCGACCAACTGGTCGACGAGTTCTCCCCCCTCCGCAGCCTCGTCCACAACGGATCGGCCGTCTCGACCGCCAAGTACACCGTCTGGACCAACCCCACCAATGGCCGCCGATCCTACCTGTTCGGACCGAACCGCGAAGAATTTCGCAATGCCAATGTCTGGCCGACGACGGCCGCCCCAAGTTTCAGCCGGTTCGGTGGCTCGGTCGACGAGGACTTCCCGCTGTTCCTCACCAGCGAGGACGGCATCATCTATTTCACCACCGACGGTAGCGACCCCCGCGTGCCTTTCACCGGGGTGCCCAATCCCGCCGCCGAGTCGGTCGAAGGGGCGCCCTTGAGCGTCGATCTTATCAACTTTGGCGACAGCTGGTCCTACCTTGCCGACGACACGGACCAGGGCACCGCCTGGCGCGAACCCTCGTTCGACGACTCCTCGTGGCCGACCGGACCGGCCCCTCTCGGCTACGGCGGAATCACCAATACGACCCTCGGCACCACCATCACCGACGGTCGCCTGATCACTTCCTATTTCCGGCGGGACGTCGAGATCACCGGCCCCGCCGCCTTCATCGATCTCAGGGTCACCATCCAAGCGGACGCCGGCGCCGTCGTCTATGTCAACGGCGTCGAGGCCGTCCGGGACAACATGCCTCCGGGCGCGATCACCTTCGACACGCGCGCGATCGGCGAGCGGGATGAGGAGGCGACGAACGAGTTTGTCATCGATCCTTCGCTCCTGACCACCGGTTCCAACACTATCGCCGTCGAGGTGCACAACGGTAGTCCTGTCAGCAGCGATCTGGTTCTCGATCTCTCCCTCGGTGGCCTGCGGGTAAATGAGAACAACACGCCCCTCATCATCGACGACACCACCACCGTGAAAGCGCGCACGCTTACCGGCGGCGTCTGGAGCGCCCTCACCGAAGCCGAATTCACCGTCGCTACCGTGCCGGCAACGGGTGCCAACCTCGCGGTCGCCGAGATGCTCTACGACCCGCTCGGCCCCGACGGTGAACTCTACGAGTACCTCCGCCTCCAGAATATCGGCCCCGCCGCCATCGCGCTCGACGGCGTCCAGTTCACCGACGGAATCACCTTCGACTTTGCCGGCTCGCCGGTCCGCGTCATCCCGCCCGGCGGCAGCGCGCTCCTCGTCGCCGATCTGGCCGCCTTCCGTTCCCGCTTCGGTTCCGGGTTCGACCCCACCATCGCCGGTGAGTATGCGGGCAAGCTCAAAGACGAGGGAGAAAACCTCCGGCTGAGCGGCCCGACGGGCACGATCCAGGAGTTCGCCTACGATGACGTCGCCCCCTGGCCGGTTCTCACGGGAGACCTCGTCGGCCACTCGATCCAAATCATCGACCCCACTCCCGCTGCCAGCCACGGCGATGGTTCCAACTGGCGCGCGTCCGCATCCGTCGGTGGCAACCCCGGTGGCCTCCTCTCGCTCGCCGTTTGGATGACCGCCCGGTTTACCCCCGCCCAGCTCGACGACCCCCTCATCAGCGCCCCCGGCGCCGACCCCGACTTCGACGGGTGGTCGAACTTTTTGGAGTTCGCCCTCGGCACCCCGCCGCTGGGCAGCGGAAATGGGGTTCCGCTTCCCTCCCTCGGCTTCGGGGATCTCGGCGGCGAAGCCCGCGTCTACTTGGAGTTCGTCCGCACCGACCCCGCGAGGGACGTCACGCTCACCCTCGAGCTCTCCGACGCTCTCGGCAGCTGGACAGCCTTTCCCGATGCCCCGACCGAGAGCATGACCAATCCCGATGGTTCCGTCACCACCCGCGCCTACGCCCCGGCCGATGGCGATTGGCACTACGCGCGTCTCCGGGCCTCGGAGTAGTAATTCCTGCATTCACGATCGGTGCTGGGATCTCCCTTGCTCCGCGACCTCACCGACGACGCGTTCGACCAACCCGGCGTTCCCCGGAATGCGGAATCCCGGAAGGCGGTCGTCGATCGGATTTCCCGTGGAGAGCAGGTGGCCACGGCCCCCTTACTATCCGCATCCCAGCCACCGGAAAACGGTGGCACTTCAAAGGGGGGAGATCCGCCGGACCTCTTGGCGAGCACGGGCCATGGTGAACCGGCCGAGTACCCGCGAGCCGGCGACCGCAAACCGGGCTCCGTTTCGCTGCCCCCCCGACCGCGGGCTGCGCGGCCGAGCAGAGCCACGCCCCCCGGCTATACCGCAGCGGCTTGGGGTGCCGTGAGACGGCGGCGGGGCGTGAGGATTTCTGGCCCGTCTTTGGTGATGTGGACGGTGTGCTCGAAGTGGGCGCTAGGCAGTCCGTCTTTGGTAATCACCGTCCAGTTGTCGTCGAGGACGTTGACCCGTGCGGTGCCGAGATTGACCATCGGCTCGATTGCGAGAACCATCCCCGCTTTGAGGCGAGGTTTGGCACCCTTCTTGCCGAAATTCGGCACCTGCGGCTCCTCGTGCAGCTTGCGCCCGACCCCGTGTCCGACGAACTCCCGGACGACGGTGAACCCGTAGGGTGCCACGTGCTTCTCGACCGAGTTGCAGAGGGTGCCGAGCATGCCGCCCTCGACGGCATGACTGATGGCCACGTGGAGCGCCTCCTCGGTGGCTGCGAGGAGCTGGTGAACCTCCGGGCGGATCGACCCGACCGGGAGGGTCGTCGCATAGTCCCCCACGCACCCGACCTTGATCACACCAACATCGATTTTCACGATATCGCCGTTCTGGATGATCTTGTCGGCACGCCCGATACCGTGGACGACTTCCTCGTTCACCGAGATACAGGTGTTGGCCGGAAAGCCGCGGTAGCCGAGGAATGCGCTGACGGCACCGGCTTCGCGGATGAGCTCACCGGCGGCGGTGTCGAGCTGGAGGGTCGAGATGCCGGGCCGCGCCATCTCCGCAAGCGCGAGGAGGACGTCGCGGGCACACCCGCAAGCGACCCGCATTTTCTCGATGTCTCGCGGCGTCTTGATAGGGATGGCAGGCATGGGAGCAATTCGGAAAAGGGACACTATCCTAACGTGGCTGGCAGCGGCCTCGAGCGACGAAAGATTGGAGCGCACGGTCGAGCCGGTCCGACACTTTGCCCGGTCCGGCCGCCCCGTCAATCTCGAGGAGGAGATTACCTTCCCGGTAGTATGCGATGACCGGTCGGCAATGCGCCTCGAAGAGCGCGACCCGGCGGTCGAATACGTGGTCGGCGTCGTCCGCGCGTCGGACGCCCTCGCCGCCGCAGTTCGGACAGTCGCCGAGGTCTCGATCGAAGCCGACTGCGCAGCGGCAGCAGGTCACCCGGCGGACGGTGCGGCGGCGACGTTCGTCCTCGGGGACGTCGAGGACGATGGCTGCATCGAGCGCCAGCCCGGCGGAACTCAGGAACCTGTGAAACGCCCTGGCCTGGACGAGGGTTCGAGGGAAACCGTCGAAGAGGAAGCGGGTGCCGTGGCGGGCGATCCAATGGATGACCATCTCGAGGATCGTCTGGTCGGGGAGGAAATCGCCGGTGCGTCGGAGCTCAGCGGACAGCCGTCCGATATCCGTCCCGCGACGCTCCTCCTCAAGGAGCATCTGCCCGGTGGAGGCGACGGGAAGGTTGTAGCGTTCCCCCAGCAAAGCGGCTTGGGTTCCCTTGCCGGACGCGGGCGGTCCGAGCAAGAGGAGGCGATCCATCGGAGCGGGGTTCGGGCAACGCCAGCCGGGGTTAGTTCCCTCCGGACGTCGAGGAGTAGATCGAGTAGGACATCCCGACCACCACGAGGATCGCGATGACCACGTAGAGCCAGATGATGTTGCCCCCGCCCGCACCGGCCGGGCGCCCGGCGCCGCCGCCCCGCGAACTTTGGAAGCGCCCGCGGATCTTGCCCTTGCGGAGGAATCCGTCGTAGTGCCGCTGGATGAGGTGGGTCTCGACCTGGCGCATGATGTCCAAGAGAACCCCGACGAGGATGAGCACGCTCGTGCCCCCGAAGAACTGGGCAGCCAGCGGGGGGACGCCCATGCTGTGGTTGAGCAAGGTCGGGAGCACCGCCACGATGGTCAGGAAAATGGCGCCGGCGAAGGTGAGGCGCTGCATCGTGTAGTCGAGGAAGTCCGCCGTCGGCTTGCCCGGTCGGACGCCGGGGATGTAGCCGCCGTTTTTCTTGAGATCGTCGGCGATCTGCGCCGGCTGGAACATCGTGCCCACCCAGAAGTAGCTGAAGAAGAAGATCATCAGAGCGCTGAGAGCGTAGTGCATCCACCCGACGGAGAGGCTGTCGGCGAAGTTCACCGCCCAGTCCTGTCCGGGGAAGAGCATCCGCACGATGGTAGACGGGAACAGCAGGATGGCTTGGGCGAAAATGATCGGCATGACGCCGGCGTAGTTCACCTTCAGCGGCATGTACTGCGTCTGCCCGCCATAGACTTTCCGGCCGACCGTCCGCTTCGTATAGTGGATGGCAATCCGCCGCTGGGCTTGGGTCAGGGCGATCACCGCCGCGATAACGATCAGCAGGAAGGCGAAGAGAATCACGAGGATCACCGCCTGCATCGGGTTGTCTCCGCTGGCCACGATATAGGAGTTCCACACCTGGACGAGAGCACCCGGGAGCGCCGAGATGAT
>CAZKYJ010000180.1:0-2389 GCA_964556355.1 uncultured Verrucomicrobiales bacterium
AACACTTCCCGCGCCTCCTGCGGCGGGCGAATACGCTAAATTGTTAGCGAGTTATAAATTTAGCGACAATACGATTGTATTGTCGCTAAATATGAGGCGGCGGTGCGTTTGCCCGGGCGGGCGGGTTGAGATTGCCTAGAAGATGTCCGGATCGGCCAAGAATGGTGACGGGTTGGGGAGCAAGAATTGAGCGTGCGCACACTCATCGTCGGGCTTTTGATCGTCGTCTCTTGGGTGGTTCCCTCGTCGGCTAAGCCGACCTTGTGGATCATCGGGGACTCGACGGTGCGGAATACGGTGCCCAACCAGATGGGTTGGGGGGACCCTCTGGTCGCGGCCTTCGATCCGGCGTCGATCGACGTGGTCAACCGGGCGATCGGTGGCCGGAGCAGCCGGTCGTTCATCACCGAAGGGCGTTGGGCTGCGGTGCTCGCGAATATGGAAGCGGGCGATTTTGTGCTCCTGCAGTTCGGGCACAACGACGGGGGGGAGTATTTCACGGGGAGCAGGCCGCGGGCATCGATCAAGGGGGTGGGGGACGAGACCGAGATTGGCACGGTCGAAGCGACCGGGAAGGAGGAGACCGTGCATACCTTTGGTTGGTATCTCCGCAAGTACTGCGCGGACACGCTGGCGAGGGGTGCCACCCCGGTGGTCGTATCGTTGATCCCCCGCAACCGGTGGGACAGGGCCGGGCGCATCATCGACGACTCCGAGACCTACGCCCTCTGGGCGAAGCAGGCCGCCGAGCAGTCGGGCGCGTTTTTCATCGATCTGAACGCCCGTCTGGCGGGCCGCTACGAGGCGATCGGACCCGAGCGGACGGGAGAGCTTTTCGATTCCCCCGACCACACCCACACCAATGCGACGGGTGCGGCTTTCAACGCCGACGTGGTGGCCGATGCCCTCCGGGAGTTATCCGGGTGCGCGTTGGCCGGCCATCTCCGGTCGGCGAGCGTGTGGCTGCCCTCGGTTTTTTCCGACCACATGGTGTTGCAGCGCGACGCGCCGGTCCCGGTCTGGGGGAGGGCGGAGCCCGGCGCCTCCGTGAAGGTCGCGCTGGGCGGTGCCCGGGCGACAGTGGAGGCGGGGGTCGACGGGGCGTGGACGGTGGTGCTTCCCCCTCAGGAGGCGGGCGGACCGGTCACCTTGGATGTCGCGGCGGGCACCGATACCCGGAGGTTCGTCGATGTCATGGTCGGCGAGGTCTGGCTTTGCGCGGGCCAGTCGAACATGGCCTTCACCGTGGCAAAATCGGAGAAACGTTCTTGGGCCGGAACATCGAACGGGGAGGCCGAGGTCGCGGCCGCTGACTTTCCCGGAATCCGGGTGTTCACCGCCGCATGGACATTGCGGGAGCACCCGCAGCCCGATGTCGAGGGCGCGTGGCAACCCGCCTCTCCCGAGACGGTGGGCGACTTCTCGGCGGTCGCCTGTTTTTTCGGTCGCGACCTGCACGAGCGGCTGGGGGTGCCCGTCGGGCTCGTGACTTGCGCCCACGGGGCGAGCACGGCGGAGGCGTGGACCAGCCGCGACGCGCTGGCTGAGGTGCCGTCGCTCGCGCCGTTGCTCACGGCCTACGAGGCCAAGATGCGCGCCTTCCGCGACGACGTGCCATTACTGGCGGAATACGGCGCGGCGCGGGCGCGGTGGCGGGAGGCGGGCTCGGAGGGGCGCGCCCCGAGGAACCCCGACCCGGTGCGGGACCCGCACCAGCCGACGGTGCTTTTCAACGGGATGATCGCCCCGCTTGTTCCCTACGCTCTCCGGGGCGCAATCTGGTACCAGGGGGAGTCGAACGTGGCGACGCAGCACGTCTACCCGGAATTGCAGAACACGCTCATCGGTGACTGGCGGGCGCGCTGGAACCGGGGCGATTTCCCATTCTACTTCGTCCAGCTGGCACCGGATCGCGAGCCCGATCGGGAGCCCTCCGAGAGTTCGCTTGCCACGATGCGAGCGGCGCAGGCTGCCAGCCTCGCCGTTCCCAACACCGGGATGGCCGTCACCCTGGGGCTCGGGGCGGCGGCGGACATCCATCCCCGCAACAAACAGGAGGTGGGGCATCGGCTGGCCCGCATTGCCCTCGCGCGGACGTACGGCGAAGACCTGGTGGCCACCGGTCCGACGCTCGCTTCAGCCACCGTCGAGGGCGATCAGATCCGGCTGGTCTTCGATCACGCTGAAGGAGGGCTGGTGGCCGTCGGGGGCGGCGCGCTGGGGCAATTTGCCATCGCGGGCAGGGATCGGAAGTTCGTCTGGGCGGAGGCGAGCATCGTTGGGGAATCCGTGTTGGTCCGTTCGCCATCCGTCACCGAGCCTGCCTACGTCCGCTACGCCTGGGCCGACAACCCCGAGGGTGCCAACCTCGCCAACGCCGCCGGTCTGC
>CAZKYJ010000180.1:2399-3257 GCA_964556355.1 uncultured Verrucomicrobiales bacterium
GTCGCCCGGTTTCCCGGTGCGGTCGCCGGTCTTTTCGCCGCCTCGGCGCTCGGATAGCTGGCTCCCCGGCGTCGTCGCTGAGGCGTTTCTCGGACCAGCGACGCGATCTCCCGAGAGCGTCGCCACCACGAGGATCCCGATCGGTTCGCCGAAGTGGGCTTCCACAAAGTCGATGGCCCTGCGAATGGCGGCATATTCGCCGCCGTAAAAGCTGACACGGCGGATCCCGCGATCGCGCGAGTCGCAGGTTCCTTGCGCACCCATCTGGCACGACGAGGGGGCGAAAACATGGTGGCCGAGGGGGTCAAGCAGAGTGGGGGCGGAATCTCGGGCGCATCGGCCATGGTTTTCCGGCAGAATCGTGTCTCATTGAGGGCGCGACCGGTATTCCTCTTGCGTGAGGTTGTCGGATTGGATCGCGACCGGTTCTTCCCGGCTAGCAGCGCTCAGACGCCCACCCTATTGAATTAATAAACCACCCAGACCCCCAACCACAATGAACCAACGAACCCAGCCCCTATTCTGGGGCTCCTCGGCGGCGGCGCTCGTCTGGACGGCGCTCGCATCTTCGCAGGCGGCCAACGTCGCCGTCACCTCGGTCGGCGGCACGACCGGCGAAGTCACCAGCATCACCGCCGGCGGATTGACCTACACGCAATCGCAGTTTGTCGGGGGCGACATCACGGCGTTCACCGCGGTGCCGGGCGGCAATAGTAGCAACATCTTGCTTGGTGACGGGGGCGCGCTTCCCGCGTCCGGTACGCGCCAGGGGCTGTTGGGGCGCGATTTCGACCTCAATACGGGTATCCTGAACTTCGGCAACGGCAACGATACGGTCACCTACGTTTTTGCCTCGAC
>CAZKYJ010000180.1:3267-8045 GCA_964556355.1 uncultured Verrucomicrobiales bacterium
ATCTTCCGGGGCCGGACATTTTTATCTTCGAGATCGCCAGCAACTTCGACCCGGATGCGGTGGGGTTGACCATCAATGGCCAGATCGGGGGGATCGCAGGCGGTGCGACCGGCAATGCGGCCGACCTCGGCGACTGGGGCTCGATCGGCCGGAGTAGCAACTCCGACTTGTGGGCGCGGACGGCGGGATCACCCGCCTCGCTCAGCGACCTCGAGAACGGTGCCTACACCCTGAGTAATGGCAACATCGTCCAGGCGCTCTACGGGGTCGGCATCGATCTGTCGGACTATGGTGTCGCCGATGGTGGGACGGTGAGTTCAATCCAGTACGGTTCGGCGGCCGGGGGGCAAGGGACGGCGGATCCCGTGATGATCGTGGGGATTGTCCCCGAGCCGTCGGCCTTGCTTCTGGCGCTGATCGGCGGCTCGGCGTCGTTCTCGCGCCGTCGCAGGAGCTAGCCTTGCTCGGGTTACCTGTCTCGGAAAGCTCCGGCGAGTGTCGGCGCATTTTTGGGGGGAAGGGCATGGGCTCGACGGCCGGGACGCGTCGGGCCGGTGGCCGTGGGAGCCAGGTGTCAAAGATTTGCCAAAACCCGTCCGCTCCGACCAAGAGGTGGTCGTCGATCGGCACCATACTCAGGAGTATTTTTTCCATCATGCCCCCCCGCTACCTTCTCGCCGCCATCGCGATCGCGCTTGTCGCCCCGCCTCCGTCCCCCGCTCAAACCCCGGCGTTCCCCGGTGCCGAAGGCTTCGGCGCCTACGCCCGAGGCGGCCGTGGGGGTGATGTTTACACCGTCACCAACCTGAACTCCGGTGGCGCTGGCTCGCTGCGCGAGGGCATCGAGTCCGCGCCGTCATCGGGGCGCACCATCGTCTTCGCGGTCAGCGGCTACATCTCACTCCCCGGTTCGAACCTGCGCATCGTCCGGCCAAATATCACCATCGCCGGCCAGACCGCGCCCGGCGATGGCATCGGGCTGCGCGACGGCACGGTGCGCATCACCGGCCACAACACCGTCATCCGCAACCTCCGCATCCGCCACGGCAAAAACGGGGGTGGAGGGGACTGCCTCAACGTCGATTCTTCCGCCTCCGACTCGATCATCGACCACGTCTCGATGCAGTTCAGCACCGACGAAAACATCTCGTTCTTCAACAGCTCGCTGGACGATTTTACCATGCAGCACTCGCTGAGCGCCTGGGGGCTGGAGAGCCACAATGCCGGTGGCCTCTGGGATCTCGAGGACGGCAGCTGCCACCACTCGCTCTGGGCGCACCACCACACCCGGAACCCCAAAGCGCGGCCCTACGGCGTGCTCGAGTGGATCAACAACGTGACCTTCGACTGGGGCATCGGCTTTATCATGGGCGACTCCCAGACGCCTGCCCCGTGGAAAGCTAACGTCCGCGGATCCTACTTCCTCGCGCCCCCCGGCCGCACCGACAACATCGCCCTGGAGAAAGCCACCGTCGATCGCAATGGCAATCCGAACTTCAGCCTCTACCTCGACGACTGCCTCCACGACGCCGACGGGGACGGCCTCCTCAACGGCACCAACAAGGGCTACGGGATCGTCGGCGGATCGGAGTTCAGCCCCGGCGACCCGTCCGGCGCGAACCGCTACGTCCGTGCTGCCGGCCCGTTCCCCGGGGCCACGGGCAATGCCACCGTCACCCTCCACGACCCGCTCACCGCCTTCAAGATCGTCGTTTCCGACGCGGGTGCCGTCCGCCTCGATGCCACCTTCACCGGGCCGCTCCGCGACGAGGTCGATACGGTACTGTTCAACAACGTGGTGAACCAGCAGACCAGCCGGATCTCCCGCGAGTCCGACCTGCCCGTGAGCAACAGCGGATTCGGCACCCTCACCGGCGGCAACGCCCCCACCGATATCGACCTCGATGGCATGCCCGATTTTTGGGAGCAGGCACTCGGCTACAATGTTGCCTCCGACGATCACAACACGGTCATCACCAACAACGCCAACACGTTCATCCCGACGGGCGAACCGACCGGGTTCACCTACCTCGAGGAATACCTCCATTTCCTCTCCATCCCCCACGCCAAGATCGCCCGCAGCACGCCCACCGGCACCTCGAGCCTCACCGCCGACCTCCGCAAGTTCACCGCCGGCTTCCGCGATGCGCCCGCCTTCTCCTTGGCCAATGTCCGGGGGGGCACCGCGTCGCTCGACGGGCCGGTGGTCACCTTCAGTCCCACCCTCAATTTCTCGGGTCGCGCCGGCTTCGATTTCACGGTCACCGACGCGGACGGCAGCAGCTGGACGCGCCAGTTCGGCATCCTTGTCACCACCACCGCCATCCCGCGGAACCTCACGTGGACCGGGGGGATCAATGCCAACGCCTGGGATACCTCGACGGCGAACTGGCAGCTTCCCTCCGAGGAGTCGACCACCTTCGGAGACGGCGACGCGGTCCTCTTCGACGACCGGGGCTCCATCACGCCCGATGTCACGCTGTCGGGCACCCGCACGCCGTCGGCCGTCACCGTCACCGGGGGGCAGCACTACACGTTCGGCGGGAGCGGGACGCTCGCGTCGGCCGGGCCGCTGACCAAAGCGGGGGACGCCACGCTGACCCTCGCTCTCGACGCCACCTTTGCTGGCGGGAGCTTCCTCAACGGGGGCGAGACCATCCTCACCGACGGGAACGAGCTCGGCGGCGGGCCGATCCGCTTTACCGGCGGTGGCACCCTGACATCGCAACACAGCTCCAGCAGTACTCTCGACATCGATCCGAACATCGAGGTGCTGCAGGGCGCGGTCGGCAACCTCAACCTCTCCCAGCGCGTCAATATCGACGGCTCGCTCTCGGGCGGCGGCACCTTCAACATTTTCTCGCCTTCCACCCTCGGGACGGAGGGGCGGGTCTACCTCGACGGCGCCTCGGCCGGTTGCACCGGTACGGTGAACTTGAGCGGGGGCGGCAGCGGGCGCATCGCCTTCCGCGCCAATGGTGGGAGCTTCAATGGTTTCCCCAACGCGCGGGTGCACCTCGCGGGCATCGATCTCTTCACCACCAACAACTCGTCCGGCAACACCTACGAGATCGGCGCGTTCTCCGGCGATGCCGGCTCGCGTTTCCGGGGCAACTACCTCAATGGCGGCGGGCTCACCACCCTCTCGGTCGGCCACCTCGGTACCGATGCGGAGTTCGCCGGCGCCATCGTGGACGGCAATGTCAGCCCGACCCAGCTGGACAAGCACGGTGACGGCACCCTCACCCTCTCCGGGGCGAACACCTACACCGGCCTCACGCTCGTCCACGACGGAACGCTGCGGGTCAACGGTTCGCTCGGGGATTCGCGGATGATCGTCGGCCCGGGAGCGCGGGTGGAGGGCTCGGGACCCATCGGCGATACCGCGTGGTTCCGCGAGGGCAGCTCGGTGGCGCCGGGAGCCGCACCCGGGGAAGCCGGTGCGCTGACCGTCGCGAACGGGCTGGAGATCGAGCCGGTCACCCTCGACTTCGACCTTTCCTCGAACCCGAACGCCGGCAACGACCGCATTTTCAACAACGGGGGAACGCTCGTCCTGCGCAGCTTCGGCGGCAACGTCGGTGCGAATTTCCGGTTTCGCCTGATCGACGGGTTCCTCGGCCAGGGTACTTACACGCTCATTTCCGGAGGCAGCGGCACGTCCGCTCCCGGTAGCCCGTCGCTGACCCACGACTTGCCGTCCAACACCCGACAAAGCTTCTCCCTCCAGCGCTCCGGCGGTGGATCGAGCGACGCCTTCGTCCGGCTCGTCGTCAGCGGTAGCGCGGGGGATCTCACCTGGACTGGGATCGGCTCCACCGTCTGGAACGTGGCGGGGACCACCCCGTGGAGCGGCGGCAGCCAGTTCTTCAACCTCGATCAAGTCACCTTCGACGACACGGGAACCGACAACACCGTCGCCCTCTCCGGCATCCTCCAGCCCGATACTGTCACCGTCGATAATACCGCCATCGACTACACCTTCGGCGGTAGCACCGGCGCCCTCGGCGGCAACGCCAGCGTCACCAAGCGCGGCACCGGCACCCTCAGCATCATCAACTCCACCCACAACACCTATGCCGGCGGCACCGTCATCGAAGCCGGTACCGTCGCGATCGCGGGATCGTCTAGCCTCGGCACCGGACCCGTCACCTTGGATGGCGGCACCCTCGTGCTCCCGCAGGACGCCACATTCCTCGACAACGATTTCATTTTCGCGGGTTCCAGCGCGATCGTCTCGTTGCGCAGTGGGAACTCCACCATCGCCGACTCCACCACCAATACGTTTTCCAGCCTTGGTAGCGCCCAGGTCGATCTCAGCGGTGTCGCGGGTATCCTCAGCATCAATGGGGCGATGGACGGGTTTTCTGGGACCCTCGACTTCGGGAGCGGCTCCGGCCTCCTCCGCCTGAATTCGAATTCCTCCGCCAGTGGGGACATCAACCACGGCAGCGCCGCGGCCCACTTCGCCCTCGGCATGGCGGGAGGTGCGGTGACCAACCGCAACGGTGACGCCGACATTTCGCTCGGCGCCCTTTCCGGCGGGCCATCCACCGAGCTGCGCGGCCGCCAGTCCGGTTCGGGCACCACCTCGAGCACCTACCGGATCGGCGCCCTGGGAAGCGATACGACCTTTGACGGTTCGATCCACCACGAGGGCGACCTCGACGGCCTCCGTATCATCAAGACGGGTTCCGGCACCCTCACGCTCGGCGGCGATTCCGACTACCTCGGGTCGTTCGAGATCGAGGGTGGACCCGTCGCGCTTCCGGGTACCC
>CAZKYJ010000181.1:0-8011 GCA_964556355.1 uncultured Verrucomicrobiales bacterium
CGGCGAGGCGGACGGCGCGGACGAGCTTGGTCGCGGCCTCCTCCTTCATGATGTAGCCGTGCGCCCCCGCCTTGAGGACGCGCTCGGCGTAGAGAGACTCGTCGTGCATCGACATGACGAGGAGCCGGAGGTCGTGGGCGAAGGCGACGAGGTCTTTGACCAATTCCAGGCCGCCCTTGTCGGGCAGGGTGAGATCGACGATGGCCAGGCCGAAGCGTGCGGGGTCGGACTGGACAAGCCGGAACGCCTCCGCCGCGGTGCCGGCCTCGCCGACGATCTCGAGATCGCTTTGCGCGCCGAGGAGCTGGGCGACGCCGAGCCGCATCATGGGGTGGTCGTCGACGAGCAAGATCCGGTGCATCGCCATCAGTCCCGACCCTCCCGGTCACGTTTCTTGGGGACCACCACGGCCACTTCCGTCCCGCCGCCGGCGGGGGCCCGCACGGTAAACCGACCGGCGAGAATCCGCGCGCGCTGCTCCATCGTCACGAGCCCCATCCCGCCCTTCGCCCGCTCCTCCAACGCGGCGGGACCGATCCCGCTGCCGTCGTCGCAAACGGTCAGGCGAACCTCGTGGGCATCGTCGGAAACGACGATCTCAACCCGCCGCGCCCCGCCGTGGCGCACGGCGTTCGAGGCGGCTTCCTGGGCGATGCGGTAGAGCTGGACGGCGGTCTCGCGCCCGACCTCCGCGGATCCCGTGGCGCGGCACTCGAGCTGGTAGACGCGCTCGAGCCCGGCGGCGAGTTCGGCCAGCCCGGCCATCAGCCCGTCGCTCTCGAGGATGACCGGCAGGAGCCCGCGTGCGATCTCCCGGGCTCGCACGTTGGCCTGGGTGACCATGGCAGCGATCCCCCCGACCAGCTCGGCGAGGCCGGGATCGCCGGATTCCCCTGCCCGTTGCGCGGCCAGCTCTGCCAGGCAGCCGACGCCGGCGAGCTGCTGGCAGAGGTCGTCGTGGAGGTCGCGCCCGATGCGGCGCTGCTCGCGCTCGCTGGCTTCCAGGATGGCGTGCTTGAGCGCCCACTGCTCGGTGATGTCGGTGATGACCGCCACCACGGCGAACTCCGCACCGGTGCCGGTCGGGGTGAGCCCGATCTCCACCGGGAACTCGCTGCCGTCCTTCCGCCGCGCCAGCAGGTCCCGACCGGCACCCATGTGACGTTTTTCCGGCCGGCGGGCGAAGGATTCGCGGTGCGCGGGATGCCGCCCCCGCAGCCGCTCGGGGATGAGCACCTCCACCGGCTGCCCCACGAGCTCGTCGCGCCGGTAGCCGAACATCTGCTCGACCTGGGAGTTGACGAGGAGGATCGTGCCAGCGGCATCGGCCATGACGATCCCGTTCGCGGCCGCCTCGACCACGAGCTGGAACCGCTTCTCGGCGCGCTCGGCGCGGGCGTTGGGGGGATCGGTTTTCGGTGGTGGCATGGGGGGACAACGTAGCACGGACTTCAGTCCGTGTTTCGCAGCCCCCCGGACGAACGGGCTGAAGTTCGTTCTACTTTTCCTTTGTGCGGACCCGTAGAGACAACACCACCACCGCCACGGAGGCCAGCGAGCTGAGCGGCATGACGACAGCGGCGACGAGCGGATTCATCAGGCCGGCCAGGCAGGCGGCAACGGCGCAGGCGTTGTAGGCGATGGCGACCGCAAAGGTGAAGGCGACCGCCCGCCGGCGCACGTCGGCGGTAGCGAAGAGCGCGCGGATTCCCGCCAGCCCCCGCCCGACGAAGAAAAAATCGGCCCTGCTGCGGAGGACGCCGTGATCGACGGCGGGGGTGCCACGGCAAGTGGCCGCATCGAAGGCGAGGCTGTCGTTGGCACCATCGCCGATGAACAACGTCCCCTCGGCGACGAGCGCCGCTTTTTCTGTCGGTGTTAGGGCTCCGTACGCCGCCGCCGGGTCGATGCCGAGCGCGGCGGCCATCCGGGCGACCTTCTCGCTCCGGTCGCCGCTCAAAATGCCGACGTTCAGCCCCCGCCGTTCGAGGGCTGCCACCTCGTCGCGGGCACCCTGGCGGATCGCTTCGCAGAAGCGGAACCCGGCGACGAGCGCGCCGTCGGCACGGAGTTCGACGTCGTTGGTGCCCCCGGTTTCCGGTTTGCCGAGCGACCAGCGGCAACCCGCGAGCGTGGCCTCGACCCCGATGCCGACCGTCTCCTCGACTTCGGCGGCCTCGTCCGTCTCTAGCTGGCCGCTGCGGAACCGGCAGGCCAGGGCCTCTTTCAACGCCAGGCCGACCGGGTGGCGCGAGCGCTCGACGAGCCGCCAGAGCGCGCTCCGTGCCGGGGATCCCAGCGTGCCCAGCACCTCCGGATCCTCCAGCTGCGGCACCTCAAGAGTGAGCGTCCCCGTCTTGTCGAAAACGATCCGCCGGACAGCGCGGAGCCTCCCCCAAAGCCCGTTCTGCTTCACGTAGACCCCGTGCCTCCGCAATCCGGCCGCGCAGATCTCGTCGGCCAGTGGGAGGGCGACACCCAGCGCGCACGGGCAGGACACCACGAGAACCGAAACGGAGACCGCCAGGGCGACGCCGAGATCTCCCGCCGCCACGAACCAGGCCGCCCCTCCGGTGAAGGCCGCGACCAGCACGACGAGCAGGTAGATTTTGAGGATCCGCTCGAGGCGCCGGTCTCTCGCCGCACCGGGCGCGTCGCGGACCAGCGCGCTGAGCAGCGAACCTTCCCAGGCTTCCAGCGCGAGGACATCGATCGGCTGCGCGCCGAGATTGATCGCCCCGGAGGGGACGTTCGCTCCTGGGCTGAGCGGGCGGGGTTCGGGCTCCCCGTTGATGGACTCGAGGCTCACGGTGGCGGCACTGCCCACCAGCTCCGACGAGACCGGCACCGTTCCTCCCGGCGGCACCCGGACCCGGTCGTCCGCCCGGACATCGACCGCCTCCAGCGGGTCCCCGTCCGGCAGGCGCACGAGCCCCTCCGGCATCCCGCTGCCGGCGAGCAGCCGGCTGCGGTTGGCATCGACCACCCGTTCCTGCACCCACCTTCCCAGCAGCATCAAGAAGATGAAGACCGCCACGAAATCGAAGTAGAGGAGCCCGTCGATCCCCGCCAACCAACCCACCAGCGAGCCCCCGAAGGCCAGGAGGATCCCGAGGGCGAGGGGCGTATCGATGCTCAGCATTCCGGAGCGGGCGGCCGCCGCGGCGCGGGAGATGAAGAAGCTGCCGCCGGCGAAGAGCGACAGCGTGGCGCAAGCGATGGCCAGGAGTTCGAAAAACCCGGCGAGCATCTCGTCCGGATCCATCCCGAGATAGCGCGGGAGGGTGAAGGCCATCGCGTTCATCGCGAGGAACCCGCAGACCCCCACCCGGACGGTCAGCGCGCGCAGGGCGCCGCCCCGAGTCGCGGACGGATCCGGCTTTCCAAGCAGGTAGCCGAAGCCCTGGAGTTCGGCGGCGAAGCGCGCCGCATCGAACCTCACCGGATCGACCTCCAGCCGCGCGCGTCCCGTGGGCGCATCCAGCCCGATGCGCAAAGCGCCCGGCGTCTCGTCGAAGACTGTCTCGATGAGCCACACGCAACCGATGCAGGCGATCCCCTGAACGGAGACGTCGACGGAGGCGGATCGCCCGTCACCGTCGTGCGCCGCGGCGGCGATGGCCCGATCGAGCCAGGAGGTCTCGCGGGCCTGGAAGACGGCGCTGCCCACCGGTGCGAGGGTGCGGTTCCCCCGGAGCTCGTAGAAGCGCTCCAGCCCCCGGTCGTCGATCATGCCCGCCACGAATTCGCAGCCCGGGCAGCAGAACCTTCCCCCGCCCACGAACGGGGTTCCGCAGTGCGTGCACGTCGCGGTCATCGATCCCGTAGCGCCGGGCGCCCGATCCTTGGATAGCGCCCCGCTAGAAATCACAGCAGTGAACCCCGGTATGAATCCTCCAGCCGATCACCGCGGCCGCCACGAGGGCGAAAGACCGCTGGACGAACACGAGCCCCCGCCCACCGATGCGGTGACGCAGCGCCGCCATCCCCTGCCCCGCCACCCAGAGGAGCGGCAGCGTCCCCAGGGCGAAGACGAGCATGGTCTGCGCCCCGCGCACCGCGCTCCCGCTCGCGAGCGCCCCGGCCAGCATGAGGTAGAGCGGGCCGCAGGGGAGCAGCGGTGTCCCCGCACCCACCACCGCGGCACGCCGCACCGGGCCGAGCGCGCCGGACGCGGAGCGGAGGTAGAGGAGCCAGCGGGAGAACGCGGGGACGCGCGGAACGAGCCGGTCAGCGCCGAGTCCCACCGCTACTAACACAGCCACCATGAGCCACGGCCAGTAGCGCAGCGGCGTCCCCTCGACCATGGCCAAGGGCACTTGTCCAACGGCGCCGGCCACCCCTCCGATGGCGGCATAGGATGCCAGGCGTGTCCCCTGGTAGGCCAGGGTGACGAGGGGCTCCCTCCCCGCCGCCCCCCTGCACAGGGTGAGCGAGCAGGCCAGCGGTCCGCACATGCCCGCGCAGTGGACCCCGGTACCCAGGCCGACGACGAGGGCGGCGGCGAGGCCGGTGCCGGTGGCGGCATCGATACTCACCGGCCCACCTCCTCCAGGGGGACCGGCGCCGGCTGGTTTTCCACGGCGAGCTTGATGAAGACGATCCAGATTGCGATGAGGATCAGGAATCCGACAACGATCGGCGACCAGGGTGGCAGGCTACGTCTCATGGTTGGCGAAAGTAGCGCACGTCGGGCCCGACGAACTGCACCTCCTCTTCGAGCACCGTTCCCCCGGGTTCGGAGACCGAGCGGATCGTCAGCGTGACGTCGCCGGCGAACTCCCCCTCCGGAACCGAAACGACGAGCGGCTTGAGCGTCTCGCCTTGGGCGGGGACGGTCACCGGCGCCGTCCACCCGCTGGTGCTGAACCCCGCGGGGAGACCGGCGACGTCCACCCTGAAGGTGGTTTCGCGATTGCGCTTCGTGGCGACCCGCACCTGGTACTGGTTGCGCAGGATCCCGTCGCTCACGTAGTAGGCCTGGTCCCCCATCCGGGTCACCGAGACCGTGACGTCGTGGAGTTTTGTTAGCGACAGGCCGAAGACGACGACGCCGAGGGACAGGAGGCCCGAGTAGAGAAGGGTGCGCGGGCGCACCCACCGGGTGGCCTTCCCGGCGAGCCCCCGCATGGAGTCGTAGCGGACGAGCCCGCGGGGGCGCCCCACCTTGTCCATGATAGTGTCACAGGCATCGATGCAGGCCGAGCAACCGATGCATTCGAGCTGGAGGCCGGCGCGGATATCGATGCCCGTGGGGCACACCTGGACGCAGCGCCGGCAGTCGATGCAATCCCCTTTGCTGGGGTCGGTGGCCTTGCCCCGCGGCTCGCCGCGGCCGGCATCGTAGCCGATGACCATGGTGTCGTCGTCGGTGAGGGCGGACTGGATGCGCCCGTAGGGACACATGAGGATGCAGAACTGCTCGCGGAACCACGCGAAGCAGAAATAGAGCGTGCCCGTCAGGAAGACGACGACGCCGAAGGCGGGCAGGTGCTCCCTCGGGGAGGATCGCATGTAGCCGTAGAGCCGCTCGAGCGATACGAAATACGCGAGGAAGAAATGGGCGATGAGGGCGGCACACGTGAGATACAGGCCGTGTTTGAGAAGGCGCCGGGCGATTTTCGATGCTGTCCACGGCGCCTGCTCCAGCTGCCTGCGCGCCTGGGCATCGCCGTCGATCCATCGCTCGATCCGGCGGTAGATATGCTCGAGGAAGACCGTGTAGGGGCAGGCCCAGCCACACCAGAGGCGCCCGAAGAGCGAGGTCACGTAGAAGAGCCCGAAACCGAGACCGGTGATGAGGAAGAACGCGATCCAAAGATCTGGCGTGAGGAACGTCAGCCCGAAGAAGTGGAAGCGCCGCTCGAGAAGGTCGAAGAAGACCGCGGGGAACCCGTTGATGGGAATCCACGGCAGCGCCACGTAGACGGCGATGAGCAGCAGTCCGAACAGGCGCCGTCCCACGGTGAACTTCCCGGACACATCGGCCGGGTGCAACACGTGGTGGGACCCGTCCCGGTTGATGGTGGTGACCGAAACGAGGTCGGGCTTCCTGGGAGAGGGGTGGGCCATCGGTCATTCGGGCGCCGGCGGCGCGTGGTAGCTCATGACGTAGGCCACGATCTCCGCCACCGTCTTCGGGCCGAGGATCGGCTCCCACGCCTGCATCCCTTTGGTGGGATCGGGCGATCCCTGGCGGACGATGGTGAGCACGTTCATGGGGTTGCCCCCGTACTTCCACGTCTCGTCGTTGAGGGGTTCCCCGGGGAGCTTGTTGCCGTTGAGGAGGGCGGAGAGGTCGGCGGCGTGGCAGGCCACGCAGTTGGTCTCGAAAGCCGCTTTCCCGGAGGCGACGATGGCGCTGTTGCGGCTCATCTCCCAAAGGACGTCGTCGTCCAGTTCGGCCATGAGCTTCTGTAGCTCCTCGGCCTTTTTCTCGTCGATGGCGGCGATGGCTGCGTCGATGCGCTCCTCGTCGGTCGGGAAAGCGCCGATCTGATGGTGGAGAAACCAGTAGAGGACGAAGTAGACGATGGCGATGTAGAAGGTGAACAACCACCAGTTGGGAAGCTTTTGATCGTACTCTTGGATCCCGTCGAAGACGTGCTCGCGGAGGACGACGTCGTCGGAGGTCGCGTCCTCGGTCTTCCCTTCGATGTCGGAGATCTCGGGCTGCTCGGGCTTTGGCTCGGTCATGGATCGGAAGTCACTCGGACGGGTCCCCGTCCTCTAGCGGTTTGGCGGCCATCTCGCAGGCGCGGGCCTTGCCCATGAGAATCGCGCGGGTGGTCAAGACGATGAAGATTCCCGCCGTGATGAGGAAGGCGGCCACCGGCACCCAGGCGTGCCAGTCCTCGTAGATGATGCGTTTGAACATGTTAGTGAGCGGCGGCGGTTTCCGGGGTGGTGGCGGGCGATTCGGCGGGAGCCTCTTCGGTGTCGGCGGCAGGGGTTTCGGTTCCGGCGGGTGCCCCGGCATCAGCATCGGCGGCGGGTGCCCCGGCTTCTGCGGTAGTGCTGAACTCCGCGACGAGCGGGTCTTCGCCGCTGGCGGGGTCGCGGAAGGTGCCGAGTTTCTGCAGGTAGGCGATGATGGCGAGGATCTGCCTGCTGTCTTCGATGTAGGCGCCGCCCGCCTCGAGGTCGGCCTGGATCTCCATGGCCTGCTCCCGGGCGTGCTGTTCGATCTCGTCCTTGGTCATCGGTGGGTAGGCGACCCCGAGGCGCCGCTGGGCGGCGATCTTGCCGGGGAGCGACCCGAGGTCGATATCCTTCTCGAAGAGCCACGGGTAGGGGGGCATGCGGGATTTGGGGTTGAGCTTCCGGGGATCGAGCATGTGCTGGAAATGCCAGAGGTTGCCGCGCTTACCGCCCTCGCGGGCGAGATCCGGACCGGTGCGCTTGGAACCCCACTGGAACGGGTGGTCGAAGATCGACTCGCCGAGGCGCGAGTAGTCGCCGTAGCGGAGGACGTCGGGCACGAGGGTGCGGATCATCTGGGAGTGGCAGTTGTAGCACCCCTCGGAGACGTAGATGTCCCTCCCCTCCAGCTCGAGCGGGGTGTAGAGGACCTGGAGGCGGTCCTCGATGTTCGAAGCGCGGTTGACGGTGACGGTCGGGATGATCTGGATGACGCCCCCGATGAGCACGGCCACCAGGGTGAGCACGCTGAAGGGCACCCAGTTCTCCAGGAGCCGCTCGTACCAGGTCGACCAGCCTCCCTTGCTCCGCTTGAAGGCGGCCACCGTCATGGCGGCGAGCATGAGCGCGCAGATGAGGGCCATGACATCGGCGTAGGGTGGCAGGAAAAACCAGAGGCAGACGAAGAGGATGACCGAGAAGGCGTAGGACACCGGGTCGTTCCAGAACGTTCTCCAGAACGCGAGCTTCCGCGTACCGCCGGCCCGTTCGAGCGGGGTGACCTCGGCGCAGGCATCGACGGGCCGGGTGCCCCGGATGGTCGCGAAAACGTTGATGGCGAGGAGCACGAACCCGATGAGGTAGAGCGCGC
>CAZKYJ010000182.1:0-8010 GCA_964556355.1 uncultured Verrucomicrobiales bacterium
GACGGCGATGGCGTGTTTCTCGGCGAGGTGCAGGACACCCTTGCGGGCGGGGCGATAGAAGATGCCGAGGATGATGAGGGTGATGAGGCTGCGGACGGTGGCCAGGAAGATGACCTCGGCGGCGAAGCGGTAGCCGAGGAGGTCGGCGATCACCGTCCCCGCGAGGACGGCGGTCACGGAGGTGGCGAGAAATGACCAGTTCCGCCATAGCAGGCTGCGCGCACCACGCATCTCCCTCACGTAGCGGGCGAGCGGCTGGCGGCGGCGCAGGAGCCGCCAGGTCAGCAGGACGACGAGGGCGCGGAAGGCGACGCCGGATAGCTGCGGGGTGACCGTCCAGGCGAAGGGATCGACCCGGAAGAGCGCGGGGACGGTGACGAGGACGACGAAAGCGATCGCGATGGTATCGACGTAGCGCCGGAGCGAGACCGTGGCGTCCGGCGGGAATTCGAGCGCGCGGACGAAGAGCCCCTCGCGGGTGAGGGCGGTGTGCAGCGGGAGGAACGAGATGGCGATGATGGAGATCTTTCTCAGCGCTTCCAGGAAGAGTGGCGAAACCCCGAGGTGAAGACCATCCGGACCGATGAGGAAGGTGACGGCCAGCCCGTAGAGCCCGGGGAGGGCGGCACGGACAACGAGGGCGAGTGCCAGCAGCCGGCGGTAGCCCCGCTTGCCCTCGGGCGGCACGAGGACCCGTTTCAGATGGGTGCCGCTGAGGACGAAGAGAATGGGGAGGAGGAGGAAGACGAGGGCGCAGATGACCACCGTGCGCGGGTTCCAGATGTCGGAGTCGCTCGCGGCGATGCGCTGCCGCAGGCTGGCGAGTTCTTTTCCGGCGCGCTCGAGTTCGGTGCCGGCCTCGACGAAGCTGTCGATGCCCGGTGCGCTGGCGCTGCGGATCCAGAAGAGGCGGGGGAGCAGGAAGTCCTCGTAGTCGGCGATGGTGGTGGCCAGGGCGTCTTGGAGGGCCAGGAGCCGCTCGCCTTTGGCGATCGTTTTCGTCAGGAGGTCGCGGAGCTCGGGGGCGACCCGGGCGCGTTCGGCGAGGAGGAGCTTGTAGCGATCGAGCAGGTCGGTCTCGCCACTGAGCGATTCCGGGATGGCATCCTGCGAGGGGTCGTCGAGATCCTGGGCGAGCTCGTAGCTGAGCGCCCGGTCGTCGGAGAGCTGGTCGCGCACGACGGCGTTGGCCGAAGGTGGGCGGGCGGCGGCCAGACGCTTGATGTCGGCGTAGGCCTCCTCGAGCTGGGTGCCGGTGCGGTCGCTGAGGAACGCCTCGTCGGCGAGATCGCGGAGTTCGTCGAGACGCCGGGTGTAAGTTTCGCCGAGCGATTCGCCCTGGCCGACGAGTTCCGACCACTCGGCGAGCCGCTCCTCGGCGTCGGCTTTCTCCGCTTTGAGTTCCCGGACATCGCGCTCCAGCCCCTCGACGAGCAGGGCGGGCGACGCGACGGGGGCGGGCGTCGCGGCGGCGGGTTCGGGTTCGGGGGCCTGCGCCGGGGCGGGCAGGGCTCCGAGGGAACAGAGCGCCACGAGAGCGGCGACGAGGACGGGGGCGATCGGCGGGCGGGCGGGCATCGGGGTCACGTGGCCAGGATGGCGGCCATGGCTGCGTTGGCCAACGAGAGGACGAGGAAGAACCCACACATGTCCGTGACGGTCGTGAGGATGGGACCCGAGGCGAGCGCCGGATCGACTTTGAAAGATTTCAGCAAGAGGGGAACGCAGCCGCCGAGGAGGACGGAGACGAGGGTGTTGAGCGCGAGGGCACCCCCGATGACCAGGCCGAGGGCGGCGGGTCCCTTCCAGATCCAGGCGACCACCCCGAGGAGGAAGCCCAGGACGACGCCGTTGATGATCCCGACGCTCCACTCCTTGACCACGATGCGGAAGAACTCGTGGGGGCGGATGAGGCCCAAGGTGAGCTCGCGGATGGAGACGGCCACGGCCTGGTTGCCCGAGCAGCCGCTCATGTCGGAGACGATGGGTAGGAAAATGGCCAGGGCGATGACCGCTTCGATGGTGCTCTCGTACTGGGAGATGACGCTGGCCGCGATGAGGTTGAGCACGATGTTCGGGGCGAGGAAGGCGAGCCGGCGAAGGCACCGGGAGCCGACGGACATGCTCCGGAGCTCTTCCCCGCCGATGATCCCCGAGAAGCTGAGGAACGTTTGACTGGCGCGCTCCTCGGCCGCCTCTTGCACCGCCGCTTTCCGGAGGACGCCTTGGAGGATGCCGTCGTCATCGACGACGGGGACGCCGATGAATGCGTGGTCTTCGAAGAAGGCGATCAGCTCCTGGAGGGGCGTCTCCGCGCGGACGAAGGTGGGATTGGCGATCATGATGTCGCGGATGGTGGTGGCGCGCCGGGAGAGCAGGACGTCGCGCAGGCGGAGGACGCCTTGCAGGACGCCTTCCGCCGAGGTGATGTAGGCGTACTGCACCTCGTAGTCCGAGTAGGTCTCGCTGTTCTCGCGGAGGTCGGCCAGGACCTCGCCGACGGTCTGGGCCTCTTGGAACGAGAGGAACTCGCCGATCATGATGCCACCGGCGGTGTCGTCCGAATACTGGAGGAGGCGGCGCACCTTCTCGGCGCTCGTGTCCTCCATCGCCTCGAGGATGGCTTCGGCGTCGGATTCGCCGACTTCCGAAAGCACGTCGGCCTGCGAGGCGGAAGGCAGTTCCTCGATGATGGCTGCGGCCTCGTTGGCCGACATGTCCTCGAACAGGTCTGCCGCCTGTTCCTCCGGAAGGTCGGCCATGAGCTCGGCCGCGGACTCCGGGGAGAGCGTCTGCAGGAGGGCGGAGCGGGCGTCCGGGTCGAGGCGCGAGAGGGTGAGCGCGGTGTCGCCGGGCGTCAGCGTATCGAAGTAGGCGGGGATCTCGTCGGCGCGGTCTTCCTCGAGGTAGCGCTCGATGGTCTGCCACGGGCGTCGGTCAGCTGACGGCGGTTCGGCGCCCACGGCAACCCCGCCGTCTTCGGGGGGATCGGTCGCTGGATCGCGGTCGTTTGGGGCTTCGAAAGGCATGAAAACTGGTGGGGATGGGTGGCGGTGGAGCCACGTTCGGGGGAGCCGGGTGAGGTGCAATCACAAAATCGCTGCGGGCGTGTGCCATTGGGCGTTGACAAGTTCCCGGATCGTCGGCATGGTGGCCGCCCGCCGCGATTTTCGGATCCGGCGGGAAACCGGTTACGGGCTGTGGCGCAGTTTGGTAGCGCGCTGCAATGGGGTTGCAGAGGTCGCAGGTTCGAATCCTGTCAGCCCGACCACCTTTTCTTAATCCTATGGGGGAACTCGTCAAAGTCGCGGTCGTCGGAGCCAGCGGATACTCCGGCCAGGAGCTTCTCCGGTTCCTCCTCATGCATCCGGGGGTCGATCTCGCCTGCGTCACCTCCCGCCAGTACGCCGGGCAGCCGCTCGGCCAGGTTTTCCCAAGGTTTCGCGAGGTCGCGCCGGGGGCGGACCTCGCGTTTTCCGATGCCGAAGTGGCTGCGGTAGTGGCTTCGGGAGCGCGGTTCGTTTTCTTGGCGCTCCCCCACGGGTTGGCCGCGGAGTTCGCCGTGCCCCTCCTGGACGCCGGGCTTCGCGTCATCGATCTCAGCGCGGATTTCCGCCTAAGGGACGCCCGGGTCTACGCGGAGTTCTACGGGCATGATCATCCCGCTCCCGAGCTCCTGGGCCGCGCGGTTTACGGGCTTCCCGAAATCTACGGGGACGCGATCGCGGACGGCGATCTCGTCGCTTCGCCCGGCTGCTATCCCACGAGCATCATCGTGCCTCTCGTGCCGTTGTTGCGGGCCGGCTTGATCGATCCGGCGAGCATCGTGGTCGCCAGCATGAGCGGCGTTTCCGGTGCGGGCCGTAGCGCTTCCATCCCGCTCCTCTTCGCCGAGTGCAACGAGAGCGTCCGTCCCTACGGCGTGCCCAAGCACCGTCACCTCAGCGAGATCGAGCAGGAACTTTCCGTGGCGGCCGGGGCGGCCGTCCACATCACCTTCACCCCGCACCTCGTGCCCGTGAACTCCGGCATCTGCTCGACCACCGTCGCCTCGCTCGTCGCGGGCACCGACGCCGCCGCGGTCGGCCAGTGTCTCACCGGCAGCTACCAGGGAACACCGTTCGTCCGACTCCTCGGCCAGAACGGCTGCCCGGATACCAAGAATGTCCGGGGCACCGCGTTTATCGATGTCGGCTTCGCGATCGACGCGCGCACCGGACGGGTCGTCCTCCTCAGCGCCGAGGACAACTTGGGCAAAGGCGCGTCCACGCAGGCGATCCAGAGCCTCAATCTCATGGCGGGGCTCGCTCCGGACTCCGGGCTTCGCGTTTTTTAAGTGCGGATCGAGCAAGTTTGCTTGCCTTTCGCCGGTGGCGTTGCCACTGGTGATGTTTCGCTCTTTCCCAGCTCTGCTTGTGTCCCGTTCCATGCCCACCAAAATCCAAACCGTGTCCGGAGGTGTCATCGCCCCGGAGGGATTTCTCTGCAACGCCGTGTCCTGCGGCATCAAGAACCCCAGGGCGACCCGCCTCGACCTCGCCCTCATTGTCTCGGACCGTCCCGCTGTCACCACCGCGGCGTTCACCACCAACCGCGTCAAGGCCGCCCCGGTGCGCCTCTCCGCCCAGCACCTGCGCCGGAACTCGATCCGCGCCATCATCGCCAACAGCGGGAACGCCAATGCCTGCACCGGGCCACGGGGCATCGCCGATGCGAAGTCGATGGCCCGGGATACGGCGCAGGCACTCGGTCTGGACGAGCGCCAAGTGCTCGTCAACTCCACCGGCATCATCGGCATGCCCCTGCCCATGGACCGGCTACTCCCGAAAATTCCCGAGCTCGCGGCGGGGCTCCAATCGAAGGACGGCGACCCGGTGGCCGCCGCCATCATGACCAGTGACACCCGGCCGAAATCCATCGCCATCCAAGTCCCCGCCGGCTCAAAAAAAATCACCATCGGGGGCGTCTGCAAAGGGGCCGGGATGATCTGCCCGAGCATGGCCACCATGCTCTGCTTCATCACCACCGACGCGAACATCGGGAAGGCCGAGCTGCAAAAGGCCACCGACGCCGCCGTGGAAGCATCGTTCAACCGGATCACCATCGACGGGGACATGAGCACCAACGACACCGTCGTCGTCATGGCCAACGGGGCCGCCAAAAACCGCAAGCTGCAGAACGGGTCGCCGTCGGCCAAAGCCTTCCGCGCCGGGCTGGAGTACGTCATGCTCAAGCTCGCGAAAATGATCGTCGGCGACGGCGAGCGGGTCACCAAGTTCGTCGAGGTCAACGTCAAAGGAGCGAAGACATTCCTCGACGCCCGCCGGGTGGCCGAAACCGTCTCGAAGTCGCTGCTGGTGAAAAGTTCGTGGAACGGCGAAGATCCCAACTGGGGGCGCGTCATCGACGCCGTCGGTTACTCCCGCGCCCGGGTCAGCGAGGAACTCGTCGATATTTACTTCGGGGGGCTGGCTGCTTGCAAGAACGGCATGGCGACCGAGACCCCCTACGAGGAGTTGAAAAAGATTGTTGAGAAACGTCAGTTCTCGCTGACAATCGACCTCAATCTCGGCGACGCCGGATACTATGTTTTCACCAGCGACATCTCCCCCGAGTACGTGGATTTCAACCGCTCCGAATACGCGGCGGTGAAACCCGTTTAAGGCCGCGCACCGCTCTCGCGCCCGCCTTCTTGTCCCTGTCTCCCGCTCCGTCGACCGCGAGCGCCGCCGATCATTTTTTATCCTTCCGCTTTCACCCTTCACTCCTACTCATCGTGTCCGATCCCTCTTCCGCCCTCGAATCCCAGATCGCCAAAGCGGCCGTTCTCGTCGAGGCCTTGCCCTACCTCCAGTCGTTCCGCGGCCAGACCTTCCTGATCAAGGTCGGCGGGAGTGCCATGGAGGAGAGGGGTCTGCTGGAAGGGCTCCTGCGCGACATCGTTTTCCTCGAGGCGGTAGGGATCAACCCCGTGCTCGTCCACGGTGGCGGCAAGCCGATCTCCCGCGCCATGGCCAGCGCGGGGCTGGAGGCGGTCTTCGTCGGCGGCCTCCGCGTGACCGACGCCGGGGCGATCGCCGTTGTCGAGAACGTTCTTGGCAACGAGATCAATCCCGATCTCGTCGAGACCCTGAACGGCTTTGGCGGGAAAGCTCTCGGCATCTCTGGCCAGTCGGTCTTCGCCGGCGAGCGCACCCAGGGCAAAGACGATGAGGGGAACGCGGTCGATCTCGGGTTCGTCGGTCGCGTCACCGGAGTGGAGATATCGGCGGTCACCGCCCAGATCGCCCGCGAGGTGGTGCCGGTCGTCACGCCGCTCGCCCGTGATTCGGCTAGCGGCAACACGCTCAACGTCAACGCGGACCTGGCGGCCAGCGCCCTCGCCAAGGCACTCAGGGCCTCGAAACTCATCTATCTCAGTGACGTGCGTGGAGTCATGCGCGACCCCGCCGACGACGGCACCCTCATCTCGTCGGTGAGCGGTGATGACTTCGCCCGCCTCCGCGCCGACGGCGTCGTTTCGGGCGGGATGATCCCCAAGCTCCAATCCGCCCTCGATGCCATCGGCGCCGGCGTGGGCAAAGTGCACATGATCGACGGGCGCATCCCGCACTCGCTCCTCCTCGAAGTCTTCACCCGCAAGGGGATCGGAACCCAAATCGTCGCCTAGCCGATGAACGATACCCTCCGACGCACCGAACGCTACGTCCTCGGCAACTACGGGCGCCTGCCCCTCGTGCCCGAGCGGGGCGAAGGCGTCTGGCTTTGGGCCGCCGACGGCAGGAAGTATCTCGACTTCGCCTGCGGCATCGCCGTGTGCTCGCTCGGGCACTGCCCGCCCGCCCTCACCATCGCCATCCGAGAGCAGTCGGCGAAACTCATCCACTGTTCGAATCTCTACCAGATCAGCGAGCAGGCGGAACTCGCCGAGCGCATCGTCGAGGACGTCGTCCGCGCACCCGGCAAGTGCTTTTTTTGTAACAGCGGCGCCGAGGCCAACGAAGTGCTCATCAAGCTCGCGCGCCGCTACGGCCGTGCCGCGCCCGCCCCGGGCGGGGCTCCGCGCCACGAGATCCTAACATTCACCAACTCGTTCCACGGGCGCACCATGGCCGGGATCTCCGCCACGGGCCAGGAGAAGACGAAAGCGGGCTTCGAACCGCTCCTGCCCGGCTTCCGCCATTTGCCTTTCAACGACGTCGCCGCGCTGGAAGCAGGGGTCTCCCCGGGGACGGTCGCGATCATGTTGGAACCGGTGCAAGGTGAAGGTGGTATCAATGTGGCCACCCCCGAGTTCCTCCAAGCCGTCGCCGCCCTCCGCGCCGAGCATGACCTGCTCATCCTCTTCGACGAGGTGCAGAGCGGGCTCGGTCGGACGGGCGACCTCTGCGCGTGGAAGACGATTCTCGGGGACGCTGCCGCCCTCGTCCCCGACGCCGTCAGCTGGGCCAAAGGTCTCGGTGGCGGATTCCCCATCGGGGCCGCCTGGATCAGCGACCGACCGGCCGGCGATACGCCGCTCAGCGGCCTGCTCCCCCCGGGGTCGCACGGCACGACATTCGGCGGTTCGCCGCTCGCCTCGGCCGCCGGGCTCGCCGTGCTCGCCGAGATCGAGGCGGAGGGGCTCTGCGCGAACGCCCGCGAGCAGGGGAGTTACATCCTGGAGCAGGTCGGGGGCTGGGACGCCCTGCCCGTGCTGTCGTCCGTCCGCGGCTTGGGGCTCATGCTCGGCTTTGTCCTTGACCCTGCGGTCGCCGCCGCGCCGGCCGTCGTCGGAAAGCTGATGGAGGCCGGGCTGCTCACCGTCCCCGCCGGTCCGGGCGTCATCCGCTGGCTCCCCCCGCTCAACGTCACCCGCGACGAGATCGATCAGGCCCTCGCCATCATGCAACGCGTCCTCTCCGAAATCACACCATCATGAAACACCTGCTATCCCTCGAGTCACTCGCAGCCGACGAGATACGCCAGATCGTCGACGGGCAGCTCGGGGGTGTAGGTGCCCGCGTCGAT
>CAZKYJ010000183.1:0-2801 GCA_964556355.1 uncultured Verrucomicrobiales bacterium
CGGGGCAGGTCCTCAGTACGGACGTCTGGAGCGAGGTCGAGGGGCGCGGCCCGCTCTTCTCCAGCGTGACCCAGGAGTTCGAGGGGGAGAGCTTCACCGTCGAGATCGCGATTTCCCCGGCGGTCGCCGGCCAGGCCGTCCGGTCGCTCATCACCCCCTCCGCGCGGATCGGCTCCTACAGCGAGGGGGAGACGGTCAGCTTCAAGGCACCCGAGTTCATTTATGTCGACCGGGGCGGCCGCCCGCTCCGGCCGGCCGCCTCCAGCGAGAACCCGAGCGACAGCGACATCCAGAACCACGCCATCGCCCGCTGGCGCACGCTCGGCTACACGGTGGTCGGGACGACCCTTTCGGGTACCGACCGGGCCGTCGACCTGCAGATCACCGACAACATCACCTTCGAATGGCAGTTTGAAAGACAGCTGGCGGTCATCGTCGATTCCGCCCTCCCCGCCGGGCTCGACTCCCCCGGTTCCGGCAACCCGTCCCCCCCCGTGCAAAAGCACTGGGTGAAAGAGGGGACGAGCCAGATCGCGCAGATCGAGGGGGCGGTGATCGCGCCGGACAGCGCCAACGACATCCGCTACCGAATCCGGGGCTACGAACTCCAGAACCACCCCGATGCCCCCAACCGCCCGTCCGGATCGTATCTCGAACGTCGCGGCCAGGCGACCGACCAGGCTTCGAGCGTCCTGAACATCGGCAACAACAACGGTGCCTCGATCTCCTACTGGGTGCGGGTGCATCCGGATCAGGAGCCTGGACGGGGCATGGTCACCCTCGGGAGCACGACGTTGCAGACCGACGACGACGGCCAGCTAGAGGTGCGGCTGAGCCCGACGACCACCCTGCGTCCCGACGGTATCGAGACCCGCACCGACACCTGGAACCACTGGGCCTACGTCTACGACCGGGCGGACGGCGGTGGCGTGAGGATCTACGTGAACGGCCGCGAGGTGGCCTCGGCCGGCGGCGAGGCGATCTTCTTGTCCGCGAACTTCCAGCTCGGATCGCAGAGCGGGAGGAGCCACTTCGACATCGACGATCTGCGGATGTGGAACCGTTCGCTGCGGCCGGACGAGATTGCGGAATCGATGACCACCGTCCGCCTGGCCGGCCATCCGACCCTTGCGCCCACCGCCGAGCTGTCCTTCGACAGCCCTCCGACCGGCAGCTCCCCGACGGACCTGGCCTACGATCTCACCCCGAGTGCCGACGTCCGGCTGGAGTTCGGCATCGGGGGCGCGAGCCTGCGGCGATCCGACCGGTTTTTCGTCCCGCTCAGCTTCAACGATCCCCAGCAGGTCCCGGAGTTCATCGTCACGGGGTACACGGTGATCCGGTGGCACTGGCAAAAGGAATACAAGATCGAAAACCTCACGGTCAATGGCCTTTTCGACACCGCCCTCACCGCCGAGAGCGGCAGCGGCCAGCGGCTCGACGCGGCCGGCGTCCTCTGGGTCAGACAGGGCGACAGCCTCGAGATCCGGGCCGACAAGGAAGCCGGCGAGTCCACCGTCAACGGGTTCGTGGGGCTCTCCACCGGGCTTTTTGAAAACCTTTTCCTCGCCGGGGGAACACTCGATGTGAGCAACACCCCCGCCGGTCTCCAGGATCTTTCGACGGCCGACACCTATATCGTCGGCGCCGGTCTCGTGGACCGGCCTGGCAGGGTCAACTGGAACTACGGGGAGACGATCTATCTCGTCGAGGTACCGCTCGGCCAGGCACTCGATCCTGCTGGGGGGGAGATCCTCTCGCCGGCGGGCGACCTCTCGTCCCTCGGGCTCGCGGACACCGCCGTCCCGCCCTACACCATCACCCAGCTCCTCGGCGACAACCCGGCCGACGCGACGGTGGACAACGTGGCACGCTGGGATGCCGTCGCCCGCGTGCTCTACCCCGTCCGCCCCGGGCAGTTCCTCATGTCCTGGCTGCGCTCAGACGGGAACGGGTCGCGTTCCCTCCGGGTCATCGCCGGCTTCCCGAACGATAGCTACGCGGCGGACGACGGCTCGGCGCGAACCTTCGCGGAGACGGGCGGCGATTTCCCCGGAACGCCCAACGCACACTACCTCGCCCTCTACAATCCCGCAGCGGACGCGATCGCCCGGGGCGAGAACCCTCCCGTCTCCCTGGATGCCGACCCGCGCGACCGGTGGCACTTCGATGCGGCCACCGGGCTGGCCTTCAGCGAGCGCATCACCCGCCAGGCCGGGGAGGTGACCGAACGGAGCCTGGCCACCACCAGCGTCGATTCCAACGGGAGGCTCCTCCTCGCCGAGAACTGTCGCAGCGTCCTCGTCTTCAGCGCCCGGCCGATCGCCGAAGAGGTGGCCTCGGGCGACCTGCAGCGGGAGGAACTCCAGGTCCGCGTGGTGGAGTCGGTGCCCGTCCCCGACTTGCCGGAACGGCATTCCACCCTGGGCAGTTCGGGGACCCGCTATGCCAGCTTCGACGGCAATTCGTCCATCACGATCCAGGACGCCCCGGATCTCCGCAACAGCGACTTCACGGTCGATTTCTGGGCACGGCGGGGGACCGATCCCCAGCCCAGTTTCTCGGATGCCGTCTTCAATATTGGCGACACCACCGACGCCGGCGCCCTCTTCCGGATCGGGTTCCGCGCGTTGGTCGAAGGCACCGCCGACGAGGAGTTTGAAGTCGATGTCAACGGGGTCGTCCGGGTCACGGCACCGGCCAGCCTGACCGACGACAGATGGCACCATTGGGCGGTGAGCTACGGCCAGAACCGTCCCGAGCAGAAGGTCCGCATCTACCGGGATGGCATCCTCGTCGCC
>CAZKYJ010000183.1:2811-7983 GCA_964556355.1 uncultured Verrucomicrobiales bacterium
CGGCCAATGTCACCCGCCCGTTCACCTCCAACCCCGTCATGAGCCTGGGTCGCAGGATCCCCAGCAACAGCGGCGGACTCCGCTACGCGGGGTTGCTCGACAACCTCCGCGTCTGGACGACCGCCCTCAGCGGAAGCCAGATCAGGAGGGCACTGTTCGATCGGATCCCCGTGGTCCCACCCGTCCTCAACTTCACCTTCGATGCCCCGGCCGCGGGCACCACCATCACCCAGTCCGGGACGAGCACGGCCACCGGCACGGTGGAAGGCGACGCCGCCGCCGATCCGAACAGCCTCCTCCTCATCGCCGATCCCCAAACCGCACCGATCGAGGTCGCCACCCGGATCACCAGCCGCTTCGACCGCGCCGGGTTCCAGACCGGCTTCGTCCTCCCCACCATCGCGAACTACAACCTGAGCCTCTACCGGCGCGGGGCCGACGTCGGCCAGTGGGGACCGGTCTTCCCCGTCAACTCCACCGACGCTCCGGGTGCCGGGGCGGCCTCTCCCACCACCGTCTGGTATGACAACCCGGCGGCCGACGAGTCCCTCCTGCACCCGAACGTGGCCTGGCCCCACGTCGCGATCGCCTACGACGCCATCCGCTTCCCCCAGTCAGGCCCGAATCGGGACAACCGCATCTACATCGCGAGCCGCATCGGCAGCGAGGGGGTCAGTGCGAGTAATGCCCCCCAGTTGGTGTTCGAGGCCAATCGCTTCACCGACCTGACGATCTACAACCAGCCCGACCGGGACGCGGCGGGCTACAACCCGAACGAGGAACATGCGCTCGTCGCCCCGTCCGTCCGGCACCTCTTGGGTGGGGCGACCCCCACCAACACCCCGCCGGATGCCGTCTTCGCCCTGCGGGACGACCTCAACCTTACGGATCCGGATCACTACAGCTCCGAGCCGTGGGTGCTGGCACAGTTCACCGACACCGTGACGGGCGAGGCCGCGATGATGGCCTGGCGGGTCGAACAGACCCGCAACACCGGGCTTGTCCAGGGCGATCACCCCGAGACCCGAGCCTCGCTCTACCCGCGGTTAAACTATGACAAGAGCGACTTCGGCTCCTTCCTGACCCCGCGCGCCACACAGCCCTCGAACCCGGTCTACGATTTCCACTACCCGGTCTTCGCCGGCGATCCGCTGGGCTTCCCCTATCCGCTGGGCAACGTCATCCGAGCCGCCGTGCCCCCGGAGACGGCCGTCACCGGACTCGACGCCCGCCGCGTTTTCTGGAAGGACCACCGTGGCAACCCGTGGGTCGTCTCCGGACGGGAGCCCATCGTCGCCCCCGCCACGGCACCCACCTACGAGGCGCGCTTCGACGCCCAGCTCTGGTACCCGCTGCGTCCCGACTTCTGGTTCGATCTCGACGACGACGGCAGCTCCGACGTCCCGGTCGGCACCAGCCTGCCCTGGCTCCCCACCAACGGAATCCTCTACGGGGGACAGGGCGGGGTCACCACGCCCCCGGCCCCCCGGCCGGTGCGCTACGAGGCCTTCTGGAAGAATGACTACCCCGTCCTCAAGACCGGAGAAACCCTCACGTTCGCCGGCGGGGAGTACCGGCAGGACCGCCCCGAGGCCGCGGGGCTCCCCGGCATCGTCGGCTGGGCCGCCTCGCAGGTCATCTTCGATTCGCAACGTCCCGAGATGCAGACGATCGGGACGCAGCCCGCCTCGAACGACCCCGCGGCGGACGCCTACACGGCGCGGATCATCCGCCCCCTTGACGAGCTCTCGATCACGCTCGATGAGGACACCGTTCTTCCGGCCGGCCTGAACCCAGCCAATGGCAATGTCCTGGTGCGCGGCACCCGCTGGTTCTTCACCGGCCTGTCGGCCTCGCTTCAGAAGCGGGTCTACTACGATGTCATCCAGCGGAAGCTCGTCCTGCGCGGGCTGCTCGCCGGCCGCGACATCGGGGATCCGGACCTGACCCGGCGGCCGATCTCGCTCTACGTTCTCGAGCCCAACGTCCTCACCCAGATGGATCTCGCCGCGCTGCAGGGTCTCGATGACGATGCCGGCACGGCCGACGCGGAGTGGGACGCCCTCGTCGCGGAGCTCCACGCTATCTCCCGCAACCCGCTCCGGCTCGACCTCACCGGTGACAGCCTGGCCGACGGGGCGCCATCCACGCCCGATATCTATTACCCGGGCCTCATGCCCGTGATCGAGCGCGACGAATTCGGCAACTTCATCTACGAGACGTCCGACATCACGGGGATCCGCTCCCTGGTGACCGACGACCAACAGGCCGAGCCTCTCATGTCGATCGGCGCGGGCAGCGCCCTCGTCACCTCACCGGGTCTCCTCAATGCCACGGCGGCCGATTTCGACGAGCCGCTCTACGTTACCCTGGCAGAAAACAACCACCCCGACCTGGGGGCGGCACCGGTCTCCCTCCACGTCGTCAGGGTTTCGCCGCAGCGGTTCCGGGGTGGCGTGCAGCTCATCGAGCCGCCCAATGCCTTCGATGAGAAGGTCACCCTGCGCCACACTGCCGACTTCGGCGGGGCGATCGAGAACGTCGTCTACGACTGGTATGCCATCGAGGTGGACGGGGAGATCCCCACCACGACGCCGAGTTCCGAGCCCGCCGATTGGGGCGCACCGATGCCCGCCACCACCCCGACCCTCGATCTCGCCGGTCTCCCGGAACGCCTTCTCAGCGACCAGTGGGTTTTCGCACGCTACCGGCTGGGGGGTGAGCCGGACTTCCGGGACGACGCCGTTCCCCTCCTCGGCGCCGGGTCCGAAGAAGAAGCCTGGCTGAAGCCTGGCGCCACGGACCCGGCCCCCTTCCAGTGGGCGGGTGCCAACAACTCGCCCCAGGTGCAGGCGGACGGGTCGCTCCGCTACGTCCCCGCCCTCGCCACCGGATGGGTGAAGCGGGTGCTCGACCGCATCAATCCCTACGAGGCGCGCATCAACGATTTCTACAACAACGAGAGCCCCGCCACCTACACCAGCATGATCCAGCAGGCCGGGGCACGATCGCTGGGCCCGGTGGCGCTCAACTCGGACAAGGACGTCGTCGAAAACCTCGGTCTCATCGCCCTCTACCAGACCGTTCTGAACCGTGCCTTCGACCTCGCCGAGGCCACGCAGGCCGACACCAACGGGGTGCAGCAGGCCATCCTCCTCGCCGCCACACGGATCAGCGATTTCTACATGCTGCTGGGGAACGAGGCCTATTCCGATGCCCTCGATCCCACTGTGGGAGTGGGAGGGACGGTCGATTTCGCCAAGTTTGCCCCGACCGTGTGGTCGTTCCAGAACGAGGAGGCCAGCCTCCTGCACGAGGAGCTCGCCCTCCTACGGGGGAGCGATTTCGCCAAGGCCTGGCCGGTGGACAACCGGCTGTTCTGGAATTTCCTGAAGGGTGACGGCGAGGCGGCCTACGCCAGCAACTACGGGATCACGGACGTCAACCTCGACGGATTCATCAACGAGTTCGACGCCGCCGAGCTCTACCCGCAGGGTCACGGTGACGCCTGGGGGCATTACTCGACCTCCCTCCGTACCCACTACCGCCTCCTCCAGTCGAGTTTCTTCCGCTGGCTGACCCGCTCCGAGTTTTACAATCTCGCGGACAACGTCCTCGAGGACGATTACCTCGACGAGCGCAAATTTTCCGAGACGGCGGCGGCGAGGGCACGCACGGGAAGCGCCATCGTGCAACAGACTTACCGGTCGGCCTACACCGCCGATCCCGATGGCCAGTGGCAGGGATACACGGACATCGACACCGACCGCGCCTGGGGGGTCAAAGGCTGGGGCAAGCGGGCCGGCCAGGGGGCCTATTTCGACTGGCTGGCCGCCAACTCGCTCCTCCCCGCCGAGGCGCCCGATCGCAGCAGCGGCCTGCCCGCCGAGAACCTGGAGGATCTGGACCGCGCGGCCATCGCCGCACCCGGCGTCATCGCCACGGCCCTTGCGGAGATCCAGACCGTCCTCGACGATGCCACCCTCGGCGTCACCCCGGTGGGGATCGGGGAAGATACCGTCCCGTTCGACATCGACCCGGCCCGTCTCGATCGCGGATCTTCCATCACCGCGACCCATTTCGAACAGATCTTGGAACGCGCGGTGGGAGCCCTCACCAATGCGGTCACCGCCTTCCAGTTCGCCAACGAGGGGGACCAGCGCCTGCGCCAGGTGGCCGCCACCACGCAGGCGCTTAACGAGCAGGCCTTCGACCAGGACCTGGCCTTCCGCAACCGCCTGCGGGAATTGCTCGGATCCCCCTACGAGGGAACCATCGGTGCCGGGAGGCTCTATCCGGCCGGCTATGTCGGACCCGACCTCTTCCTCTGGCCCTACGTCGATGCGGACTCCGCCAAGGACTACTTCCCGAGCGAGAGCCCGATCTTCATCGACATCGTCAACGATGAATTCACCAATGTGACCCCAGTACCCCAAGGGTTTATCGATCTCTATTCCATGGAGCAGGCGCAGGACACCCTGGCGGGGTTTTTCCGGACCTACCTGGGCCGCACTTTCAGCGATTTTGAGGGCTATGATGAGAACGCCGATCCGCCCTTTACGGGGGAGATCTATACCACCGGCCTCGACCTGGCGGCGCTCTTTGCCGATTTTCCGCTCGCGCTCTACGAGGGGCGCACCTACGGGCTCCAGGCACCGTCGGAGTGGGGGAGCCGCGCCGTGACCGGACGGATCCAGTCCCAGGTCAACCGCCTGACCGGCGCCCAGATCCAGCTGATCATCTCGATCGACAATTACCAGGCCTACCTCCGCGAGCTCCAGGCGGACATCGGGGCGCTCCTCGACCGCCAGGAACTCCTCCTGGTAAACACCGATGCCTCCAACGCGCTGCTCGCCGCCCGGAAGGTCGTGGAGGCCGCCTTCCTCGCGGCGGACGCGGCCAAGGCGGTGGTCGATTACGGCGCCACCACCGCCGAAGGAATCCGGGACACCATCGAGACCTCGCTCCCCACCGTGTTGGGGATCTCCAACGATCCCTCGTTCGCCGCCCGCGGGGTCGCCACCGGCGCCTATCTCACCGCCGCACTGTCGTTCGACGCGGTCGAGACCGGCATCGAGATCGCCCGTTCCGCGTCCGAGTACGCCTTCTCGATCGTCGAGGGGAACTACCAGATCTACGACGACGTGTTCGGCGAGCGCGACGAGTTCATCG
>CAZKYJ010000184.1:0-7970 GCA_964556355.1 uncultured Verrucomicrobiales bacterium
AACGAAAGCCCGAGCCGCTCGGTCGTCTGAACGATCCCGTGGCTCCGGCGGGAGAGAAATGCATGCAGCACCAGTGCGGGGATAGCGACCACCAGGCCGAAGAGCGTGGTCACTAGCGCCTCGGAGATCCCACCCGCCAGCGGCTTCGGGTCTCCCGACCCGAAGATCGTGATCAGGTTGAAGGTGCGGATCATCCCCGAGACCGTTCCCAGCAGGCCGAGGAGCGGGGCCGTCGCCGCCGTGACCGCGATCACCGCCAGGAGCGAGCCGGCCTCTTGCTGCACGCCCATGAGCTGCTCGTAGAGCGTCTCTTCGACAACGTCCGCGTCATTCTCCGAGGTCTCGATCAGTTTCCGCATCACCGGCGCCGACGGATGTTGCGCGCCGCCCGCAATCTCTACCGCCTTCTCGCGGTCGCCGACCCGTAGGGCGGCTAGGATCGCCGTGACCCACGCTTCGCCCGGCTCGCGATAGCGGGCGAACCGGGCGAGCTTCAGCAGCCCGAAGACGAGGCTGAGAAGCGCCAGAAGAATGATTGGCCAGATCCACACGCCTCCCTTGCGCACGAAATCGAGCGCACCGCCACCCACCTCCTCGAGCAGCCGCGCGTTGCCCCCGGTGACATCGAGCCCCAGCACGACCTCCTCTCCCCCGAGCAGCGCGCGCACCCGCCCGCCCTCGCCCTCGACCACGGAAGGAAGCGCTCCCCCGGTTTCCCAGACCACCGCGCCGGCCCGTTCCGCGCCTGCAAACCACGCCAGCGGACCGGCCGCCGCGAACGCGCCATCGACCACCGACCCGTCTGCCAAAACGGCGGCGCCCGGCGTCTCCGAACCACCGAAGAGCGCCTCGAGCCGGTCCAGCGATGCGCCCACCACCCCGAGTCGCTCTTCTAGTGCCCGCGCCGGGTCGTCCGCCTCGCGCGCCAGCACCGTCGCGTCGATCTCCAGCGCCGGCTGCCCCGGAGCGGAGACCGTCTGCACCTTCAACGCCTGGTCTTTGAGCAGGCCCGCAACGTAGGTGGCGTCCTGCTGCCGCGCCCGGAGATCGCGCTCCCGCTCCCGGCGCGCCATCTCCCGATCCTCGCGGCTTGTCCTCGCGATCCTGGCCAGGCGGCGTTGCTCGCGGAGGGCCACCTCGACCTCCGCGAATTCCATCGCCAGCGCCGGTTTCTCCTGCGCGATCGCCTGGCGGGTCTCTTCGAGAGCTGACAGCGCCACCTCCAGGTCCGATCGCGCACGTTGAAGCGCATCTTCCACCGACGTTTGCGCCACTGATCCGGTCGCCATCACGAGCGCCAAGATGCCGTGGGTCAGCCGGGGCAGCCCCCGTCTCCAGGCCCGTGCCATCATTCGCCCAGCCCCCCGATCTTGACCGGCAGATCCACCAGCTCGGGCGGGCGCTTCCGGTCGAGTTCGTCCAACGCTTTGACCACCTCACCGTTCAGTCCCCGATCGGCCACCCAGCTCCAGCCGCCCGCTGCCGGGGATCCGACACCAGCATTCCCACTGCGATCGGCATAGTAGGCACGCGCCAGCCCGAGGTAGATCACCTCTACTTCCCGCCCGTTGCGCACCTCCCTTGCGCGGGTGATCCGTCGGTTGAACTGCTCCGCTTTGGCGACCATCCCGAGGATGGCCTGCAGCCCGTCCCGCGGCTCGTCACCCCGCGCCCAGCGCTCCAGCGAGAGCCGCTCCGGCTCCACGTCTTCGGCTAGCGGAAGCGGGAACGCCTCCGCCAGGGCGAGCATCCTCCCGCGGTTCCGCACCACCACCTCACCCGCAGCACGGCGCGCCTGCCGCAGTGCCTCCAGCTCTGCCTCCACCGTGCGCGCCTCGCCGTCGTAGGCCTCCACCGAAGTCCCCGAGCCGGCCAGCTCCTCTCCCAGGAGCTCGAGCTCCTTGCGGTGAACCTCAAGCAGCGCGGCCATCTCCTCCTTACGCCCCTCCCATTCGAGCCGTTCCTTCGACGCCTGCGCTTTCACGTCGACAATCTTGGCGATCGTTTCTCGCAGGGCGACGAGTTCCCCATCGGCCGCCCCCGCCACACCCCGAACCGAGGCCAGTAGCAACACCCCGGCCGCAGCGAGCAGCCCCCGGCGCCACCCTCCAACGAACCCGCCTGCGAACCCAAGATAATCTGATTCTCCCTCCATTTAATTGCGATTGCGTCTCAGTCGCATAGAGTCCTCCGGCTTCCAGCCACGGTCAAGCAGTTCCACCAACCATTCCAATCTCCTGCCATCGACCTACCGATTCCTCGCAATCAACCGGGGAGCGATATGAACTCAATTAGCTAATAACCAACGAGTTCTACTCAATAAGAAAAAAGAACCAGAATCTTTTTGCAAATGAGACCCATTCCCAATAACGTCGGCGATCGGCGTGTTGCCGCGTCGATTTTCCAATCTTGCCAACGGCAATAACCTATCACGTCACTTCACCGAAACCATGAGATCACTCGCAATCGCGTTCCGAGATGCCGCCCTTTCTTTTTCTTTTCTGACCCTTCTGGCACCGGCCGCCGGAGCGCAAGAGCCCTGGGAAGAGGCCGCCGATTTTGGGGATCTCGACGCCCTGGAAATCTCTGGCGAGACTCCGGCCGAGATGCGGTCGAATCAGATTACCGCCTTTCGGACCGGCACTCTGCGGGTGGACGTGCCCCAGAGCGTCACCGTCTTCACCCGGGAGCAGATCGAAAAGCAGGGCGTCGACAGCATCGGTGACATCATCGATTACACCCCCGGCGTCGTGAACTCCCAGGGCGAGGGGCACCGGGATTCGGTGGTTTTCCGCGGGGTGCGCACGACCGCCGACTTCTTTGTCGATGGCGTCCGCGACGACGTTGAGTATTTCCGTCCGCTCTACAACGTCGAGCAAGTCGAGATCCTCCGCGGGCCCAACGCCCTCTTCTTCGGGCGGGGCGGCACCGGGGGTGTGCTCAACCGCGTCCTGAAAAAAGCGGAGGTCGGCGGCGACTTTGGCGAGATCCAGGGCAGTGTGAATTCCTTCGGCAGCTACCACTCCCAGTTCGATTTCAACAAGTCGATCGGTGAACGGGCAGCCTTCCGGCTCAACCTCTTCTACGAGTCCCTCGACAACCACCGCGACCTCTTCGACGGCGAGCGCCTCGGGGTCAACCCCGCCCTGACCTTCAGCCTGGGCGAGGACACCACCCTCCACCTCTCCTACGAGTACAACGACCATGAGCGTTTCATCGACCGCGGCATCCCCGTGGGTGCCAACGGGCGCCCCGCCGACTTCCTCGCGGGTACCACCTTCGGCGACGCCGCGCTCAATGAGACCACCCTCGAAGCCCACTCCGTCCGCGCTGCCATCAAACACCGCTTCTCCGACTCGTGGAGCGGCAGCCTTTCCGGATTCTACGGCACCTACGAAAAAGTCTACCAGAACTACTTCCCGTCGGATTACAACCAGTCCACCAACGAGGTCGAGATCGACGGATACGTCGACCGCACCGACCGTCAGAACTTCACCCTCTCCGGCGACGTCCTCGGCGAGTTTGCCACCGGGTTCCTCGGCCACAAAGTCATCCTCGGCGGCGAGTATATCCACACCTCTTCCGATCAGAACCGTTTCAACAACGTCTGGAGCACCAACGGCGAAGACCAGGAGTTCTTCAGCGCCGCCAACTTCCGCATGCGCGACGGGCGCGTCCGCAACAGCTCCGCTGTGGGCAGGCTCTCCGACCTCAACGACGACACCCGATCCACCATCGACGCCTTCTCGGTCTTCCTCCAGGACGAGGTCGCCATCACCGAGAAGCTCGACCTCGTGCTCGGGGCTCGCTTCGATAGCTTCGACATCGAGGTCACCGATGCCGTGAGCGGCGAGGCCCGCTCGCGCCGGGACCAGGAGGTCTCCCCCCGCGTGGGCGTCGTTCTCAAGCCGCTCGAGAACCTCTCGCTCTACGCGAGCTACTCCGAGACCTTCCTCCCCCGCAGCGGCGAACAGTTCGCCAACATCAACCCGCCCGCCGATGCCCTCGCGCCCGATACCTTTTCCAACCTCGAGGCCGGCGTGAAATGGGACATTTTCGACGACCTCAGCTTCACGCTCTCCGCGTTCCAGATCGAGGCCAGTTCCCCCCAGGCCTCCGATGCAGACCCGGACACGCTCGATGTCATCGACACCGAAACCGTCGGCTTCGAGACCCAGATCCGCGGGCGGATCACCGACTGGTGGGAAATCAACGCCGGCTACAGCTACCTCGACGGCGAGCAGATCGACCGCTCCGGCGACACCGGCCTGCGCCCGCGCGAGCAGCCGGAGCACACGTTCTCGGTGTGGAACAACTTCGCCATCACCGACAATTTCGGCGTCGGCGTCGGCCTTATCTACCAGGACGACAGCTTCGCCGACAACTCCAACACGGCCACCCTCCCGAACTACGTGCGCGTCGATGCGGCCGTCTACTACACAGTTTCGGACTCGCTCCGCGTGCAGCTCAACGTGGAGAACCTCCTCGACGAGGAATACTTCCCCAGCGCCCACACCGCACACAACATCACCGTCGGCGCCCCCATCAGCGCCGCTCTCAAAATCCCGAAAACGTTCTAGGAACCAATCGTTGAGGCCCCCTCCCACCTGCCCTCGCCGTGCCTGTGCATTGGAGCAGGCGCCCGGTCAGAATGCGGGGTAAGGATTCGGAGCGGAGGTGGGATGGCGTCCGGGAAGCGGCGATTTCCAGCGCCGGATCGAGAGATCGCTTCCAAGTCCCGGTTGGCGATCGATCCCTACTCCTTCGAGGGGGGATTCCCCGCTGGCAGCACTTTGATCCGCGCCTTGCGGATGAGGACGGGGGTGTCGCCGCGGGAGAGGTTCTGGAATCCGATGTGGCCGGAGCGGGGGCGCTCGGCGAGCGGTGGGGCGTCGGAGTCGTCGTGGCGCTTGACGGATTCGTTGAAGTCACGGAGGTCGATGTCCTGGACGGTGGTGCCGTTGAGGACGACGACGGCCCTGGATCCCTGGAGGGTGATACGCATCGTGTTCCACTGCTCGGGCTGGTAGACCTGCTCGGTGGGGGCGGCGGCGCGGTAGAACCCGGCGGTGAGCTCGGAGGGCTTGGCCTCGGTATTGTAGCGGAAATCGGCCATCTGGAGCTCGAGGCCGTCGAAGGCGGGATCGCCGGCCATCGGTGCGCGGAGGGCGCAGCCGGAGTTGCCGCGGGGGCCGAGCTTGAACTCGTATTCGAGGATGAAGTCGGTGTAGGCCTCCTCGGAGACGAGCCAGTTGCCCCGGGTTTCGCCGGACGAGAGGACGCCGTCTTCGACGTTCCAGTGCGGGTCGCCTTCGGCGGGTTGGGAGACGTCGTTCCAGGCGCGGACGACCCAGCCTGAGGGCGGGCCGTCTTCGGGGAAGAGGGGGACGAAGCCGTCTTCGGCGGTGGCGGTGGCCGCAGATGCAAAAATGGCAGCGACGAGCGCGAGAAACGATTTCATGAGGTGGGCGCAGCGGTTTCGTTCCGGCGGGCGACGTGGGCTTCGACCTGGTCGGGGAAGTGGCGCACGAGGGACTCGACGACAAACGGGGCGGCCATGCCGAGGCCGCAGGCGCTGGTGGCTTTCATGGTACTGCCGATATCGCCAATTTCGGCCAACCAATCGGCGTGGGTCAGGTGTTGGGCATCGCCGTTGAGGCGCTCGGTGATGCGCTGGGTGCCGATGCGACAGGGGAAGCATTTGCCGCACGACTCGTGGGCGAAGAACTCCATGGCGCCGTGGGCGACGGCGACCATGTCGCGGCGGTCGTCGAAGACCATGATGCCGCCGGCTCCGAGGAATGATCCTTTCGAGCGGACGGACGGCTCGTCGAGGGTGAGGTCGAGAAGGTCGTCGCCGGCGATAAACCCCCCGGAGAGTCCGGCCATGGTGACGGCCTGGATGGTGCGGCCTTCGAGCGGGCCGCCCGCCCAGTCGTTGAGCAAGGTCTGCAGTGGCAGGCCGATGGGCACCTCATAGTTCCCGGGACGCTTGATATCGCCGGAGAGAGAGATCAATTTCGTGCCGGCGTGGTCGCCGAGGCCGAGGCCGTGGTACCACTCCGCGCCATTCGCGATAATGGGAGGGACGGAGGCGAGGGTCTCGACGTTGTTGACGACGGTGGGCAAGTTATTGAATCCGTGGGTGACCGGGAACGGGGGCTTGTTGCGGGGGAAGGGGTGCTTGCCCTCGAGGCTGTTGAGGAGCGAGCCCTCCTCGCCGCAGACGTAGGCCCCGGCCCCGCGCCGTAGGTGGAGGTGGAAGGTGAAACCGGAGCCGAGGATGTTTTCGCCGAGGAGGTTGCTGGCGCGGGCGTCCTCGATGGCTTCTTCGAACAAAGCGGCGGTCTCGGGATACTCGTAGCGGAGGTAGATGATGCCCAGCGGCGCGCCGGTGGCGTAGGCGGCAAGGGTCATGCCTTCGATGACCGCGAACGGGTCGTAGTCCATGGTCGCGCGGTCCTTGAAGCAGCCGGGCTCGCCCTCGTCGGCATTGCAGATGACCGACTTCGGGTGACAGGGCGCCTCGGCGACGGCTTTCCACTTGAGGCCGGTGGGGAAGCCGGCCCCGCCGCGACCGGCGAGCTTCGAGTCGGTGACGATGGCGACGACTTCTTCCGGCGTGAGGTGATTGAGGGTTTTCTCGAGCGCGCTGTAGCCGCCGGTCGCGCGGTAGCCGGAGAGGGTGCTGCGTCCCGGTTCGCGGATCTTGGCGAAGAGGCACTCCTCGTGGCCCCCGGGGTTGGGGACGGGGAGCGGGGTGGGGTCGTGGGCGAGCACGTCTTTGGTTTTCCCGACGAAGACTCGGTCGCCGATGATCACCGGCGACGGGGTCTCGCAGCGGCCAGCGCAGGGCATGGGGGTCGCGCCCTGATCCTTGAGCGAATCGAGAAGGTCGCCCGCCCCGTGGAGGCAGCAGATATTTCCGGTGCAGACGCGGGGGGCGTTTTTGGACGGCTGGCGGAGGGAGAAGTGGTGGTAGAAGGTGACGGTGCCCCAGAGTTCGGCGACGGGGATCTTCAGCGCGGTAGAGACGGTTTCGATGGCGCTTTCCGTGAGGCAGAGGTCGCGGTCGTGGAAGGCATGGAGCATCGGGAGCAGCGGTGCGGGCTCGGATTTCCAGCGGTCAACGATCGCCTGGTCGGTGGGGGTCGGCATGGCGGGGAAGATCGGGCGGGGGAGGGGGCGGGTCAAGGCGGGACGCCGGCACGAGCTCCGTCCCGAGGGCGCTTGCCGATGTCCCTGGCGGGTGTGTCGCACCGGTGCCTGGCACCGTTCCCGACGGACGCTCTCGCGGATGACATCGCCCACGATCCGGCACACTGTCCGCGCGATGGATAGGCAGCTCACGAACTGGGAGCCGGTCGGGCAGTACCGCACGCTGCGGCGTGCGGAGGATCACGCGCTGGTGGCGCAGGCCAAGGGAATCGAGTCGCGCATCGAGCGGCTGGGTGGGCCGCTGCCTTTCGTGCTGCTGGCCCCCGCGGCGCAGACCGCTTTCCTGCGCGACGAGTTTGCCGCTTTCGACCGCGAGCAGCGGGAGAAACGCCGTGCGCCGCCGCCGTTCGAGGCGCCCACCTTCGCCAACGGCTGGTGGGTGGCGCTGGCGTGGGCGGTGTCGCTGGGCACCGTCTTCCTCTTCCAGCGGAGCGACGGACTCAATGCCATCGGCGCGTCGTCGAGCACCGACCTGTTCGACGGCGGACAGTGGTGGCGCCCGTTCACCGCTCTCTTCCTCCACGGAGATCTCCACCACCTGTTGGGGAACCTTGCCATCGGCCTGACCTTCGGCGTCCTCGTGGCTCGCTCGCTCGGGCCGCTCGCTGGCTGGGGGCTCATCCTCCTCAGTGGGGTCCTCGGCAACGTGGCCACGTCGTGGAGCTACTACCCGGAGCCCTACCGATCGCTCGGCGCTCCGACGGCCGTCTTCGGGGCGCTGGGGATCCTCGTCGGCTATGGCGTCTACCTGG
>CAZKYJ010000185.1:0-7961 GCA_964556355.1 uncultured Verrucomicrobiales bacterium
CGACCAGTGCTCGCGCCGGAATCGGGCGAAATCGTAGGGAGGCGCGTCGACGGCCGCCACGGTTCCTTCGTCGGGGAGTGGGGCCCCCATCGCCACCCAGTCCTCCAGAATTTTCACCACCGTCGCGGGCAGCTTCGCCCTCGGCGGCATCTCCAGCGATTCCTCCGTGTAGCGCACCGCCCCGACCAGCATGCTCAGGTCCGGATTGCCGGCGACGATCACCGCACCGCTTTCGCCCCCGTTCTTGATTCCCGCCGCCGTGTCCAAGCGCAGGGCCGCTTTCAGCTTCTCCGCCCCGGCGCTGTGGCAGCCGTAGCAATGCTCCACGAAGATCGGGCGCACCCGGGCCTCGAAAAAATCGACCCCTTCGTCCGCGGTGAGCGCCGGCACCCAGCCGACCGCCAGAGCGGCCAAGGCTCCCCGGACGCGCCCGGCTAGGTTCGGTTTCCTCAAGTTGATTCTGGGGGGCAAGCTCAGAGATACGGACCGCGCCATCCTAACATTTCCGGTTCCTTGGCCGCGATCAGGGAGCGCTTTCCGGTGATAGTGATCGGCGGCGGGAAGCGGGCTCGACTGCAGCGGGGGGACGCGGGCTGCCCACCATCGTAGCCGTCGCGGGCCCGCCACCCGCCCGGAAGGCGTCGGTTTCCCAACCGGCCCGAGTAGGGCATAGTCACCGCCTCGAATGATCACCATGCCCCCTGACCCCTACGCCTCCGGCCGGAGCTCGATGCTTGTCGACGAGTGCGCCCCTCCGCTGGGCGATTTCCAACTCGTCGACGCGGCCTTCGTCGACGAGAGGCTCGCCGACAGGGGCTTTGCGGGAGGGTGGGTCTTGCTGGAAGCCCATTTCGCATCGTCCGATCATCCGCCGGTCGGCGGTCGCTGTGGCTCGACCCACATCCCGGGTGCGATCCAGGTGCACCCTTCCTACCTGGAGGTGGGCACCGATCGGTCGCGCTACTACCCGCACTACACCCATCCCTCGGACGGCGATTTGCTGCCCGATCGGGAACTCGTGCGGGCGTTGCAGCGCCTGGGGCTGGCACCGGAGACCCCGGTCGTCGTCTACGGTAGCGAACCGGACGGGACGATGGCGGCCGCGCGCCTCGTCTGGGCGCTCATGTATGCCGGAATCGGAACCGTCCGACTTCTCGATGGTGGCCTCGGCGCGTGGCTGGCCTACGGGGGAGCCACCTGCCCCCGCATCAGGTCGGCGACGGCGATCGGTCGGGACGACTCCCGGGTTCCCGCCTCGACGTCCCGATGGAAAGTTCGGTCCGAGCTTGTCGTGACGACGGAGGCCGTCCGCGGAATCGTCCACGGGGGCGGCACCGCGACCGACCGGTTGATCGACGTGCGGGGGACGGGTGAATGGGACGGATCTTCGCCTTACCACTACCCGTTTTTTTCCAAGGCGGGGCACATCCCGACCGCGTGGTTCCAGGGCGACTGGGACAATCTGATGGACCGTTCGACGCACAAGCTGGCGCCGGCACTGGACGGGATCTCGCGGCGTTGGCGCAAGCAGGGCATCCTCGACCCGGGGGTGGCAGCGGGGGAGACGTGCTTGATTTTTTACTGCGGGACCGGATGGCGGTCGAGCGTCGCTTTCCTCGTGGCCCGGTTGCTCGGGCTGCGGGCGAAGAATTATGACAGCGGGTTCTACGGCTGGTCGTGGGATGCCGAGAACGAGATTGCGGTGGAACCAACGGGGTAGGGGGCGCTCGAGGTGCGATTCGTGCGGGACGGAACTGGGGTTGCAGCGTTTGGTGCTAGGGTCACGGGAAGTGAATTGCGGTGAATGGCGCCCGGGTGGCCGGCTTCTCGCCAGCGGTGATGCCCACGGATGCCGGATGGCGCTCGACGCGCTGGCCCCAGGCGGCGGGCCGGCCACGAGATATCGGGCATGCGATCGGTGTCGATAACGGCTGCTGTTTCGGCGGGTGGCTCACCTGCCTCGACATGCACGGCAGGAGGATCTGGCTGGCCAACGAACGGGGCGCCGTCCGGTGGTTGGGCCAGCGGGCTAGGGCAGCAGATCGAGGATGGGGGTGGGATAGATCCCGAAGGCAACGATCGCGATGACCAGGCCGGCGATGACGAGGCGGGCGGGGAAGGAGATCTCGATCGCCGAACCGGAGGTGCTCGGCTCGTTCCAGTACATCGAGCGGGCCACTTTGAAATAGTAGTAGAATCCGGCGGCGGCCCCGAGAATGGCGATGCCGAGGAGGAGGTAGTGCCCCTGATCGACGGCGAGGTTGAAGACGAAAAGCTTGCCGACGAACCCGGCGGTCAGGGGGACGCCGGCGAGGCCGACGACACCGACGAGGAGGGCGAAGGCGAGGAACGGGCTGCGCCGGTGGAGCCCGTCGAACGTGGCGAGGTCCTCGCTCTCGTCGCTCCGGCGAACAATGGCCATGACCAGGAAGCAAAGGAGGGTCATGACGAGATAGGTCGCGAGGTAGAAGCCGACGACCTTGGAGGGATCCATGTCGAACTTTTTGGGGTCCGCGCAGGCCAACGCGAGGATGAGGAAGCCGGCGTGGGAGATGCTGGAATAGGCGAGGAGGCGCTTGAAGTTCGTCTGCGCGATGGCGGCGAGGTTGCCGTAGATGAGGGTGGCCGCCGCGATGATCAGAAGGATGGCGATGACGGGTGCCTTGATCTCCGGGGTGAGCAGGAACGGCTCGATGATGCGGCTCAGGACAATGAAGCCCGCGGCTTTCGAACCGACCGACAGGAACGCGGTGACCGGGGTGGGGGCACCTTGGTAGACGTCGGGAACCCAGATCTGGAAGGGGACGGCGGCGACCTTGAAGCCGAGGCCGACCATGATGAGGGCGAAGGCGAAGAGGATGGGCGCGGTGCCGCTGGCGGCGACGCCCTGCAGGGCCCAGCCGATCTTGAGGAGCGAAGTCTCGCCGGTCAGGCCGAAGAGCCAAGTGATGCCGTAGACGAAGAACCCGGTGGAGAGCGCGCCGAGAATGAGATATTTGACACCGGCTTCGAGCGAGCCCGCGTTGCGTCGGAGATAGGCGACGAGGACGTAGAACGAGATGGTCACGGTCTCGAGGGCGACGAAGATACTGGTGATATCGATGGCCGACGCCATCCACATGAGGCCGGCGCAGACGAAGATCGGGATGCAAAAGAACTCGCCGAGGCCGCCGGTCTTATGGGTTTTGGAGACGAATTTCTCGAGGACGGGCGCGTAGTCGATGGAGATGAAGAGGACGATGATCGTGGTGACGAGCGCGATGACCTTGTAGAAGATCGCGAGTTTGTCTGCGGTGTAGAACGACCAGAACGATGAGAGTTCTCCGGCGGGGATATCGGCCGGTGCTCCGGTGGCACCGAACGTGGCGACGAGGATCCCGGAGAGACCGGCGATGCCGAGCCAGGCGACCACGCGGCGGTCCGACTTCTCAAGGAACGCCTCGAGGAGCAGGAGGACGAGGCCGAGGGCGACGGTGGCGGCTTCTAGGTAGTAGGCGGGCATCGGGGAAAGGATGGAGGCGGAAAGCGGAAGGGTGAGAGAACCTCAGAGGAGCGAGAGGAAGAGGTTCGGGTAGAAACCGATGACGAGGAGGGCGGCGGCGAGCAGGAGGATCGGCCAGCGCTGCAGGAGCTTGATGTCCCGGCTGGAGGCGATGGCGGCGCCGGCGTCGCCCATGAAAATGTGGCGGTAGGCCCGGAGCATGTAGACGGCGGAGATGACCACGCCCCACAGCGCGCAGATGGTGGTGATCTCCAGCGGCGAGAGCCCGTCGGATGCGGTAAAGTGGCTGAAGCCACCGAAGAAGACCATGATCTCGGCGGAGAAGTTGGCGAAGCCGGGGAGGCCGATGGAGGCGAAGGCGGCGAGGCCGAAGGCGAGGCCAAGGAACGGGGCGGCTTTGGCGAGGCCGCCGAGCTTGGCGAACTCGAGGGTCCCCGTCTGTTCTTTGATCCGCCCGGCGAGCGCGAAAAGGAGGGCGATGGAGATGCCGTGCGCGAACATGAGGAGGACGGCGCCCTGGGTTCCGATGACGCTGATGCTGGCGATACCGAGGAAGACATAGCCCATGTGCATGACGGACGAGTTGCCCAGCATGGTGTCGAGCCGCCGCTGCGCGATGGTCACGAGCCCGACGAAGAGGATGTTTCCGAGGAGGAGGACGAGCAGAAGGTTCTGCACCCACGGGCTGCTGGCACCTTCCGGGAGGAGGGGGAGCGCGACGCGGATGAGGCCGTAGAGACCAAACTTTTTGAGGACGCCGGCATGGAGCATCGCGGTGGGGGTGGGGGCAGCGGCGTAGGCCGGGGCCGCCCAGCTGTGGAAGGGGAAAAGGGAGACGAGGATCCCGAACCCGACCAGCAGAGTCAGAAAGATCCACTCCTGGGTCTCGGCAGGGACGCTCCCGGCGTTCGCCAGCAGGGTGGGGATGTCGAAGGTCAGGGCGTCACCCGAGAAATTGAGGTAGAGGGCGAGCAGTCCGGCGAGCAGGACGAGCGAGCCGACACCGAGGTAGATGGTGATCCGCCAAGCGGCGGCTTTGGCATCCGGGCCGGAGCCGAAGATCCCGATCATGAGGAAAGTCGGGATGAGGGCGAGCTCGTGGAAGGCGTAGAAGAAAAAGAGATCTGTGGAAAGGAAGGCGCCGAGCGCGCCCGCCGAGATGAGCAGCGAGCTGGCATAGTAGAGCGCGGGGTTCTTCTCGGCCGCTTGCGCCGACGTGCAGGCGACGGCACAGAGCGTCACGATGACGGTGAGCAGAAGAAGGATGAGCGCGAGCCCATCGACGCCGACGGCGAACGAGAGGGCGGGGGAGTCGAGAACCGGGAGCGACGAGACGAACTGGTAGGTCGATGCGGCGGACGTGTCGAAGCCCACAAAAACGTAGATGCCGAGCAGGAAATTGATGGTCGCTGCAGCGAGCGCCGTTTTCCGTGCGGGCATCCCGAGCCCGAGCAGGATCGCCGCGACGACGGGGACGAAGATGATGAGGTTGAGGACGGACATTTAGGCCGGATTGAAAACGGTGAAGTAGATGAGGAGAATGACGCCGAGGGCGAAAAGGAAAGCGTAGGCCTGGAGGTTCCCCGACTGGAGGCGGCGGATGACGTTGCCGATGCCCGAGGCCGAGGCGCTGCCGCCCCGCACGAGGAGACCCCCGATAAGATAGTCGTCGAGGAATTTCGCGACCACCGCGAGTCCGTCTTGGAATACCTTGATGAGGCCGGCATAGAGCTCATCGATGTAGAAGCGGTTGGCGAAAGCACCGATGCGGATCGGGTCGCGGTCTTTCGATTTCCCGTAGATGACGAGGGCGAAGGCGGAACCACCGATCAGGGCGAGGAGGGACGCGCCGAAGACGATATCGAAGTGGAGCCCGTGCGCCCCGGCGGGTACCGTCGCCTGGAGCGGGCTGTGGAAAAACGTGAAGCCTGCGCACAGCGAGGGGAGCGCGAGGATCACGAGCGGTATGCGCATGATGTTCGGCACCTCGTGGGCGTGGTCGGCCCCCTCGCCGCGTGCCTTGCCGAAGAAGGCGACGAGCACGAGCCGGAGCATGTAGAAGGTGGTCAGGAAGGCCACGCCCACGGCAATCCAAAAGAGGGGTTTGTTGTGTTCGTGGGCGGCGGCGAGGATGGCCTCTTTGCTGAAAAAGCCCGAGGTGAAGGGGATGGCGATGAGTGCGGCGGTGCCGATGAGGAACGTGAGGAAGGTCACGGGCATCCTCTTGGCGAGCCCCCCCATTTTCCACATGTCTTGCTCGTGATGGCAGGCATAGATCATCGCGCCCGATCCGAGGAAAAGGAGCGCTTTGAAAAACGCGTGGGTGAAGAGGTGGAACATGGCCGCGCCCGGCGCGAGGAGGCCGACGGCCATGACCATGTAGCCGAGCTGGGAGAGCGTGGAGTAGGCGAGGACGCGTTTGATGTCGTCTTGCTGGGTCGCCATGAGCGCGGCGACGAGCGCCGTGATGCCGCCGACCCAGGCGATGACTTCGGCGGCGTCCAGCGATGCCGCGATCAGGAAATCGACCCGCACGAGCATGTAGACACCGGCGGCGACCATGGTGGCGGCGTGGATGAGTGCCGAGACGGGCGTCGGGCCTTCCATGGCATCGGGCAACCACACGTGGAGCGGCACCTGGGCGGACTTGCCGACCGCGCCGCAGAAGATACAGAGAGCGGCGGCGAACACGAGCGCGGGGAACGTGTCTCCCGCTGCGCCGATCCCCTCCTCGATCCCGGAAAAGGCAACGCTGCCCGTCAGGCCCCAGAGCAGGAGGATCCCGGCCATGAAGCCAAAGTCACCGATGCGATTGGTCAGGAAGGCTTTCTTGGCGGCATCCGCGGCGGAGTCCTTCGTGTACCAATGACCGATGAGGATGTAGGAGCTCACCCCGACGAGCTCCCAGAAGAGGAACATCATGACGAAGCTGTCGGCGAGGACGATCCCCGTCATGGAGAACATGAAGAGCGAGAGGCCGGCAAAGTAGCGCGCCTTGCCCTCGTCGTCCTTCATGTATCCCAGCGAATACCAGTGGACGAGCGTTCCCACGACGGTGACGACCATCATCATCCCGCGCGAGAGCCGGTCGATGGTGACCCCGATATCGAAGGAGATGACACCCTCGATGCTGATCCACGAGAAGAGGGTCACGACGCCGTCTTCCGCGCCGAGGAAGAGGAAGGCGAGCGCGAGGCTGGCGGTGACCGAGCCGACCGAGATCCAGCTGCTGAAGGACGCCCAACGCCGGGTGAAGAGAAGAATGAGGGCCGCGGAAAGCAGCGGGAGTGCTAGGAGAAGCGCGGGAATCATCAGGTCAGTTCTTCATCGAAGTGATATCTCCCACGTCCGTCGTGCGCTTGGCACGGTAGAGGGCGACGATAATGGCCAGGCCGACGGCGACCTCGGCGGCGGCGACGGTGATGGTGAAAAAGACGAGCACTTGCCCGTTGTAGTTGGGGAGGCCGTCCAAGGTGTTGAAGCGCGAGAAGGCGACGAGGGAGAGGTTGGCGGCGCTGAGCATGAGCTCCAGGCACATGAAAATCGTGATGATGTTCCTCCGGAGGACGACCCCCGCAAAGCCGATGGCGAAGAGAAGGCCGGAGACGAGGAGATAGTCGTTGAGCGTGATCATGCTACTTCAGCTCCTTTTTCGAGAGGACAACGACGCCGACGGTCGAGACGAGCAGGAGGACGGCGATGACCTGGAGGTGGAAATTGTAGTCGGTGAAAAGTGTCTCGCCGACGAGTTTCACGTCCGGGAGCTTTTCTGCGCGCAGCTCGCGGGTGATCGAATCGGGCTCCGCCCCCTCGGGCAGGTGCGCCACGCGGAGGTCGGCCGCTTCCTGGAAGGCGATGGGGGCTTCGTCGATGGCGGTGTCCCCGGCCTCGAAGGCCCCGAGCACACCGACGAGCTGGATGGCGAAGGCGGCGACGAGGAAGAGCCCCCCGAAGGTGGTGACGAGTCCCGACTTGGTCGACCCTTTCGCCTCGGCTTTGAGGTCGAGCAGCATGATGATGAAGAGGAACAACACCATGACCGCACCGGCGTAGACGAGGATCTGGATAATGCCGATGAAATAGGCATTGAGGGAGATGAAGAGCCCGGCGAGCCCGACGAAGGACACGACCAGGGAAAGGGCGCTGGAGACCGGGTTGCGCAGCGTCACCACGAGGACGCCGAAGACCAGCATCATGCCGGCGAAGAGATAGAAAAGCGGGGCGGGCATCACTTGAGCTTGTTCCACTTGTTGACGAGGCCGACCCGCATCACACCGATCTCGTAGAGTTTTCCTTTGTCGTGGACCATCTCCTCGCGGGAGGTGCCAGTGATGGCGTAGTCCTTGCGGAGGAAGATGGCTTGCTCGGGGCAAACCTCCTCGCACATCCCGCAGTAGATGCAGCGGATCATGTCGATATCGAAGGCTTTGGGGCGCTTCTCGACTTTGGCGAACGCGTT
>CAZKYJ010000186.1:0-4306 GCA_964556355.1 uncultured Verrucomicrobiales bacterium
GTAGAGCGCGTGCTCGTTCTCCCGCACGATGAGATGGGTCAGGATGCGCACCGGCCGGCCGGGCTCCGGAAGCTTGTCGTAGGTCGAGAGCGGAACGTGCACCTCGTAGCCCACCCCAGCGACGTCGATGGCGATGCGGTCGGGTAGGCTCTCGATCAGGGTGCCGCGGAGAAATGTGATCATTCGGCGAAGAGCGAAGGACAGACGCCCCGCGAGCGCAAGACAATTCGACGGGTGGGCGGAGGTCGCGTGGTGGGAGCGTTCCGCCACCCATTTTCCCGCTCTCCACTGGGAAATGGGTCGGGTTCCTAGCGGGTCTCCGCAACGGGAGCGATCCCCCTCGAAAACGGCGCCGCGGGAACCGGGGCGGCGCGCATCCCCTCCAGCACCTCGCCGACCGCCGGGCCGGTGCGGGAAGCGCAAACCCGGACGATCCCGCTCGGCGAGCCGCTTCCGAAAATGGTGAGGAGGAGGAAATCCCGACCGACCGGGCTGAGGTAGAAGTGCCTCTCGGCGCCGTGGTGCATCAGGCCGTCGAAAGCCAGTTCCCCCACGCGGGCGGCCAGCTCGCGGGTGGAGGCGAAGGCCCCGGCGGCCAGAGCGGCAATCTCGCCGCTGTCCTGGATGGCGACAGGACCTCCGGCGGCCAGCTGGGTGCCGCACTGGTCGAGCACCGCGGCGGCCATGGCGTTCGATTCCTGGCAGTGTCGGGCGAGCAAGCGGCGAAGCTCCTGGCAGCCCTGGGAGGTGAGGTGGAGGCTGTCGTCGTCCATGGCGAGGTGGGTGCCTAGGGCGAGACGGGGGCGGGCGCGGGGCGGGCCATCCGGGCGGCTTCGGCGGCGACCGACCCGTCGGTCCGTGCCGGCTCACCGACCACCGGCTGGTGGCCGCCGGAAGGCTCCGGGGTTCCCGTGACCTGGTGGAACCGCGAAAGGACTTGCTGGGTGACGGAATTCAGGGTGGCAAAGACGTTCTGACCGGCCTGGGCGACTGATTCGAAGGCCGCGTGATGCCCGCCACCGTTGAGCAGGTAGTTCAGGTAGTCGAGCGGGACGGCGTCGGGGAGATCGCGCTTGTTGTATTGGAGGACTAGGGGGATCCGGGACGGCTCCGATCCATTGTCCATCACGTTCTGGCACATCGAGCGGAACGAAGCAGTATTTTCTTCCATGCGCGGGGCGCTGGAGTCGGCGACGAACACCAGGCCATCAACACCTCGCAGGACGAGCTGCCGCGTGGCGTTGTAGTAGACCTGGCCCGGAACCGTGTAGAGCTGGAACCGGGTGTGAAAGCCGTTGATGATCGTGGTGTTGATCGGCAGGAAATCGAAGAACAGCGTGCGGTCCGACGAGGTGGCCAAGGAGATCAGATCGCCGCGGTGATCCTGCCCGACTTTCGAGTGGATGTAGGAGAGATTGGTCGTCTTTCCGCCGAGCGGGGTGCCGCAGTAGACGATCTTGAAAGTGACCTCTTTTGTCTCGTGGTTGACGATTGCCATGGTGGAGGGGGTAATCGGGGCGCTAGCTTACGTGCCCTTCGGCGGTCATGGTGGCAAGTTCGCGACCGACGAGGGTCAGCTTCTCGCGCACCCCCGCCTGGAATCCACCCGATGCGTGCACCACGCCGAGACACGTTTTGCCTTCTGTGAAGAAGCTGAGAACCCCGCCGCCGGTGCGGATGGTGAAGGTGGTGGCATCTTCGCCAACGCCCATCATCGTCGCCAATCCGCGGACGTTCTTGTAGAGATCGGGCGCGTTGCGGAGGGCTTCGCTCGCTTTGTCGTCGAGATCGCCCGCCACGAGCGCATCGCCGTCGGTACAATCGAGGAAGACGCAGGCAGCGATGCCGGGGAGTTCGGCGGAAAGTGCAACGGCGCGCTGGGGGCTGATCGGCTCATCGGTGGCAAAGACGGCGCGGAGTGCGAGCTGCCCCGGGGCATCGTCGGCGTAGCCGAAGGTGAGATCCTCGTCCGGTTCGGTCGGGAACGGCCCGGAGGGTTCATCGCTGGCGGCCTTTTCCGCTGTGGGATCGGGCAGCGCCTCCAAGTCGTCGAGATCCTCGAGCAGATCGCTGCTGCTCAGCCCTTCCGGCGGGGTGGCGAGATCCGGCGCGGTCAGCCGGAAGCCGCGGCCGGTACCGGGGAGTGGGCTCAGTGACTTCGAGGGCTGGAACGACGGCTGCGGGGCGGTTTCGACCGGGGGCTCCTCAATCGATTCAGGTTCGGGAGCTGCTTCCGCTTCCTTGGGCAGGCCGAAGGGCGACGCCGGTCCGGTTGCGAACGTTTTGCCCGGTCCGGCCGGTTTCGGCGATGTCGGTGCGCCGAATGGTGAGAACTCGCCGGCTGTTGAGTCCGATTTCGACTCGGGGAAGAGGCTCTTGCCAAAACCGGAGGGGGTCGACGGCTTCGGCGCTGGTGCTGCGAAGGGGTTGAACGGTGTCTCGTCCTCTTCCTCGGTGGGCGGCACTTCGTCCGTGGGAGCACCCGGGTCGGGCGAGCCGGACGGCGAGGGAGGTTCGCTGTCTCGGGATTGGCGCCCGTTGAAAGCGAACGGCGCCGAAGCTTCCTCCTCTTTCGGAGCCTCCGGAGCCGGGGGCGGGAAGCCGAAGGGAGAGGGCGCTGCGGAAGCCGCTTTTTCCTCGGGCTCGGAAGCCGCCGCTACGGGGAACGGATTGGCCGCAGCGTCTTCCTCGGCCTGCTTGGAAAACGGAGTTTCGAAGACAGAGGGCGACGCTTTCGGCTCCTTCGAGGCCGGCGCGAGCGTGCCCGCAGGCAGGTTATGAAACACTTCTTGCATCGGGAGCTTCACTCCAGTGCTGCGATCCGCTCGGGTGAACGCGGGTTGGAAACGCTCTTCGCAGCCATCGGCAACGAGCCCGAGGGGGACTTCGATCTTGCCTTTCGCCAGCTGCGGCTTGATCACGTTCAGCGGAATGTTGGTGGTGACGTGGCCAGGAACTTTCTTGGGGTCGAAGCCGAGTGCCGATTCGGGAACCGCGTTTAGGAGTGCCGCCAAACCAAGTGCGACCATCGCCTCGTCGTCCCGCGGGAGCTCCGCGGGATCCGAGTCGGGGGCGGGGACAGGAGGTGGGGACGGGGCGGACGCGGCAGGTTCCTCCGCGAGCCGGGGGGCGGTCGGAGCAAACGGAGATTGGAAGGGCTGCACCTCGGAACTCGCAGGCACCTCCACTTTCGCGATCGAGGGATCGGTTTCGGCCGCTGCTGGTTCAGGTGTAGATGCCGGCTCGGCGGGGGGCGCCGGATTGGGCGGGCCGAAGGGGCTGGCGGCGGGCTTCGGAGCCCCCTGGGCAGGGGGGGCGGATGCGGCGAAAGGCGAGGGGGCGGGCGTCGAATCGGGCGGGCCGAACGGATTGGTCGGTGGAGCCGCCTTGGCGGATCTCTCCTGCGGAACCACGGAAAACGGGGATTCGGAGGGAATTTTATCCGCGGGGGGAGCCGACGGCTTCGGGGCATTGCCGGGAGATTGATCGGGGGCGATCTTGAACGGGGAGGCGGATGCCGGTGCCATGGAGGAGAGAGAATTAACCGGGGCGAACGGGCTCGCCGCGGCAGGTGGCGCAGAATCCCTTTTGCTGGGAAGTTCGACCGGGGCGGAAGGCTGCGTGTTGGCCGTCGGCGGCCCGAAGGGGCTGGCGGGCGGGGGCGCGGCACTCCCGGGCTGGGCTCCCGCATCCGGCGGACCAAAAGGAGAGGAACTACCCGCGGTTGGTGGAGGGGTGCCGGCTCCCGAAAAAGGGCTCGCCGATGGTGGGGGGGCGGCGCCGGGGGCAAACGGAGACTCCGCCGGTGCCGGTGTGGCAGAAAATGGCGAAGCCGAGTCCAGGGCATTCTTCCCATCTGGTTGCGACGACGAATTCGGAGCAAACGGCGAAGCGACCGGGCGCTGCCCTGTCTCATCGTGGGCAGCAAAAGGCGATGCCCCCGTCGGGATCGGTGGCGGCTGCTCGCCAGAGGGTTCCGGTCGCTGAGGATTCATCTCCGCTCGCGGTCCCGGAGCGGCACCTGCACTGAGGTCGAGAACAGTCGTTCCACCACCTTGACCTCGACCCGGCATCGACGGCTGCCCGTTGGAGTCGTCTTCGCCCTCGTTCTTAAAGAGATTTCGGAAGGAAAATGCCATGCCGCGCGTCGTTGAAATGTTTAAATGAGGCTCGAAGTGCACCGGAATCCACCCGGGTAGGGCGCGAAGTTCTCCAGACCATCGTTAGAGAATAGAAAATCACCCCGCATTGTCAAAGGATTCCGATAGTTAAACCATACGTTTTATCTAGTTTGGTTAACAAAAAC
>CAZKYJ010000186.1:4316-7159 GCA_964556355.1 uncultured Verrucomicrobiales bacterium
ATTTGGGAGCGACAGCCGCGCGCATTCTGTATGTAGTTTATAGAAATTACATATATTATGTATTTCTTCAAGATCTAGCGTGTCGCGTCGTGTGGAGGTTGTCAGCCGTCCTCGCTTCCATCAGGGGTGAATCGCAGGCCGTACTCTTCCTGCATGCGGCGGATTTTTCGTTTCAGCGCGAGCTTTCTAGCCGACGGAAGGCGGTCAATAAAAAGAATGCCATTGAGATGATCGGTCTCGTGCTGGAGCGCGCGGGCGAGGAGTCCATCGGTTTCGACGCTGATCGTCCGACCATCCAGCAGGGTGAGTTCGGCCCGTACGGCCTCCGGTCGGCGAACGTCGGCACGGATTTCCGGGAAGCTGAGGCAGCCCTCGGTGTCGGACTCGCGATCGGCGCCGCCTTCGATCGTGGGGTTAATAAAGACCAGCGGCATCCAGTCGTCCATGGCGGCATCCTCGCCATCAACCCGGAAGTAGCTGATGCAGTCGGGGTCGTGTGACACGTCGATCACCGCCAGTTGGAGGGCCTCGCCGACCTGGGGTGCCGCGAGTCCGACGCCATGGGCCATGACCATCGTGTCCACCATGTCGGCGGCCAGCGACCGGATGTCGTCGGTCACTTCGGTCACCTTTGCCCCCTTCATCCGGAGGACAGGATCCCCGTAAACAACAATGTCGCGCACCATAAGTCGCCAACCCAACCACCATCCGCCCCATCATCAAGCGCGGTCGAGCGGGGAGCGGACGAAAACGTTAGAGCCTAGCGCAGCTGCACGCAGACGGCCTCTTTCGTGCTGCGGGCATAGACGAAGCCGTCGGCGAGCGCGGGGGTCGACCAGCATTTGCCGTCGATGATTTTCGCACGGCCGATCTCGCTGTAGCCCCCCGGGTCGGCATTGGCGGCGACGAGGTGGCCGTCGTCGCTGAGGGCAACGAGGGTGTCTCCGGCCAGGATGACGTTGCCGGGGCCGAAGCCGTCCTCTTTCCAAAGCATTTTTCCGGTGCGGATATCGACGCAGCCGAGCGGGCCTTTCCCGTATTCTTTGAACGAGAACATCCCGTAGAGGTAGCCATCGTGAACGATGGCGGTCGACCAGTGGTTGACGTTGTCGTTCGGGGTGCGCCAGATCTCGGTGGCCTTGAAGCCGCTGCCATTTTTCTCGATCCGGACGGCGCCCCCGCCGACCCCGTAGCCGGCCGAGCAGTAGACGATGTCCTCCCACACGACGGGCGATGCGGCGGTGGAGGTCTTGAACGGGAAGTCGTAGCGCCACAGCTCCGTGCCGTCCTCGGGCACGACGGAGACGAGCCCTTCTTGGGTGAAGAAGATGACCTGCGCCTGGCCGAGGATGCTCGCGTAGACCGGGGTGGCATGGGTCATCTTGTCATCGGCCGTTGACCAGAGGGTCTGGCCCGAGTTCTTATCCAAGGCCATGAGCGCTTGGCCTTTGCCGCCGCCGGCGAGAAAAATTCGGTCTCCCACGACGAGCGGGGACGCGGCGTTCTGCCACTTCAGCTCCTGGCCGTCCATCTCGTCCTGGAGGTCGCGGGACCAGACGGCGTCTCCCGATTTGGCGTCGAAGCACGAAAGCGCGAGCCGGCCATCGATGGCGTAGACCTTGCCGTCGCTGTAGGACGGGGTCGTACGGGGTCCGTCGCCGCCCTTGTTGTCGCCCGCCCCGCTGTCGCCACCGCCGTCGTAGCGGGCGACGCCGAGGGGGGCGGACCAGAGTTGTTCGCCGGAACTGGCGTCGAAGGCCACGCAGAGTTCGCGCGGGATGCCATCGACCTCTTGCCCGTAGATGGTGAAGGCCATGCCTTCCGCCACCGCGAACGAGCCGAAGCCGGAGCCGGTCTCCCTCTTCCAGACGGTTTTCGGCTTGCTCCACGAGCCCGTCACGGGAAAATCCTCGGAGGCGATGTTGTTGGTCATCGGGCCGTGGTACTGCGGCCAGCTTTTGGCGGAGGTGAGTTGCGGGGTCGCAACGAGGGCGGCGGCGAAGGCGAGGCAGAGGCGAGCGTTCATTTCGCAGGGTGGATACGGGTGGGAGTGCGGTTAGTTATCGGTGATAGGTACGGCGCTCGGGATTCATTCGCGAGGCCGCGACGATCAGGATGATGGCGACGACGGGGGCGCCGATGGCCATGGTGGCCACGCTCACGGCGGCCAGAATGAACGGGGTCGCGATGATCAGGGCGAGCGCCTCCTTGCTTGGCTCTCCGGCGTAGGCGTGGCGGCCCGACCAGAGGCGCGCGCGCCCGAGTTGCAGGCCGAGGAGACAGTAGACCGCGAAAAAAGTGAGCGTGGCGAGGACGAAGACCACGAAGAGCCAGCTGGCGAGCCCTGTGATGCCCCCGCTCTGCATGGCGGCGAGGGAGCCGGCGGCCGCGCCACCCGCCGTGACGGCCGTCGCCCCGAGCGCCACCACCGCCACCGTGATCCGCGCGAGGTTGCCCGGGTAGCCGGAGGCGCCGATACAGATCGCGGTGACGGTGGCGTTCCCGGCGATGAGGTAGATGATGGCGACGAGGTTGGCCATGATATCCATGCCCCCCATGAAATAGCGGACGATGAAGTAGGGCAGCAGCGAGACGAGGACGAGCCAGCCCTGGGCGCAGAGGACAAGCCACTTGCCGCCGACGATCCGCCAGGTCGAGAGGCGCGCTGCGAGGAGGAGTTCGGTGTTGGTGCCCGCCTCGCAGCGGAGGGCCGCGAGGCCCCGGGCGGGGATGATGACCAAGATGACGGCGCAGGCGACGAACCAGACCGAGCTGAACATCAACTGTACCACGGTGGGGACGCCGCCGATCGCGCGCTCGGCCACGGTCCGACCGAAGACGAA
>CAZKYJ010000186.1:7169-7931 GCA_964556355.1 uncultured Verrucomicrobiales bacterium
ACGCCACGAGCACCGAGACGATGGCGAAGGCGTGGATGAGGGCGAACGGGGTGAGGAAAAGCCGTGCGCGCATCCCCTGGCGCAGCTCTTTGACGAGCATGGGGGGCATCCGGTCGGAAAAGTCCGCAGGCAGCACTGACATCGGGATAAGCTGTCCGAGCCCGGGCGCTCTGTCCAAGCGAAGTCTGTTCGATTTGTGGGCGGAGAGTGCCGCTTTCCGAGGGATGAAGTTTCTGTTAGTGTCACGCCATGAGCGGCGTCCCGTTTTTCTCCCCCTACGCGCACGGGTTCGCGCGTGCGGCGGTCTGTGTGCCCCACCTCCGGGTGGCGGATCCGGGCTTCAATGCCGAGCGTACCATCGCCATGGCCCGGCGCGCCCACGCCGAGCATGCCGCGGTGGCGCTCTTCCCGGAGCTGGGGATCTCCGGCTATTCCTGCGAGGACCTCTTCCACCAGGATGCCCTGCTCGGGGCGGTGCGCGAGGGGTTGGCGGCCGTGGTCGAGGCCAGCACCGGGTTGCGTCCGCTGCTTTTGGTGGGGGCGCCGCTGCGCTTCCACGGAAGGCTCTTCAACTGTGCGGTCGCCGTCCAAGACGGACGGGTGCTCGGGGTCACGCCCAAATCCTATCTGCCAAACTACCGCGAATTCTACGAGAAGCGCCAGTTCGCAGCGGGCCGGGACGCCACCTGGCACCATGCCGATTTCGGCGGCCAGGACGTGCCCTTCGGCACCGATCTCATCTACCAAGCATCGGGCATCGAC
>CAZKYJ010000187.1:0-7921 GCA_964556355.1 uncultured Verrucomicrobiales bacterium
TTCCGCAGCACCGCGGCCGGATCTGCCGACGAGGAACTCCTCATCAATGGATACGAGTACGATTCCCGTGCCTGGCAGGCCCAGTCGGGGGGCGACCACACCAAAGCGGTGTCCAATGCGGCGGCCAACAGCAAGAACGTGCTTCCGCCGGTGGTCGATATCGCCATGGTGGCGATCGATGAGGTATCGGCCGACAACATCGTGGTTCGCGACAGCCCCCAGGCTCTTGAAGACCTCGTCAGCGAAGCCCTTTTCGCGACGCCGGGGGCGCTGGAGAACGACCTCGAGTCCCTGGAGATGGACCTGACGGAGAAGAGGGTCTCCTACCGCATCTTCCGAACTTCAGTGGTCATCCGCGAATCCAACTGGAGCGAAGTGTTCGACGGCAAATCCTAGACCGACCCAGCCCCACCCCCGATACCCAAGCTATGAAATCTCACTATCTCTTCCCGCGAAACCGGCGCTCCCACGCGGCTTCCGCCCGGGGCTTCTCGCTGATGGAGCTCCTCGTCGTCTTGGCGGTCATCGGCGTCATCGCGGGATTTGCCGTCCCGGCCTTCACCGAGGTGATGAAGGGCAACCAGCTCAAGCAGACCGCGGAACTTATCCGCAATACCCTGCGAAGCGCCCAGCAGAGCGCGGTGAAACTGAGCAAGCCCGTCGTGGTGCAGTTCTACGAGTTCAATGACACGGAGACCCCCGGGAGCGGTAAGGAGTTTCGCGCCATGGAGGTATTCCAACGCGAGACGGGGCTTCCCCCCATCCCCAGCGGTGCTTCTGCGAACGCATCGAACCTGAATCTCCAGGCGATCACCGAAATCATCCGCATCCCGATCACGATCAAAGTTCTCGGCAACTCGGAGTACTCGACACTCCTCCGATCGGCCGATAACCCGTACACGCGCGACTCTTGGACGGATCTTCCCCAGGCCATGAGCCGCGGCACGGCCAGCGCTTTCTACCTCGAGTTCCGGCCGGACGGATCGACCAATCTGGCGGATGTGCCGAACGTCTCGTCGTGGCACCTCACCATCGTCGAGAACCTCCCCGGCGTGAACGAGTCCGAGCTGCCGCCGAACTACGTCACGATCCAGCTGGATCCCTACAACGGGAACACGCGCACCTACCAGCCGGGCTTCTAGGGGGCGTTCCGGAGGACGTTCCGCCGGAACCACGCCTTGCCGTCCTCGAGGATCAGGTAGTTGATCGGGACGAGGAAGAGGGTGATGGCGGTCGCGAAAAGGATGCCGTAGCCCAGCGAGACGGCCATGGGGATGAGGAACTGTGCCTGCGTGCTCTCCAGCCGGAGCAGGGGGTAGAGCCCGGCGAAAGTGGTGACGGACGTCAGGATGATCGCGCGGAAGCGCGCGGCGCCGGCCGTCGAGGCGGCGGCCAGGGGTTCGCTCCCGCTCCGGCGGGCACGGTTGATGTAATCGACCATGACGAGCGAGTCGTTCACCACGACCCCGGCCAGGGCGAGCATCCCGAAGTAGCTGAGGATGCTCAAGGTCAGCCCTTCGTAGACGTGGCCGAGGACGGCGCCGATCAGTCCGAACGGGATGACGGACATGACGATGAGTGGCTGCAGGTAGGAGCGGAACGGGATGGCCAGCATGGCGTAAATCCCGAACACGATGAGGATCGCCCCCGCCTTTTGCGCTGCGGCGGACTCCCGCTCGTCCCGGGCCTCGCCCTCGAACGAATAGTTCATGGCGGGGTACTGCTTGACGATCCCGTCCACGAAGGCGGCGATGGAGAGTTTGACGGCAGGGAGGTCGGCGGACTCCTTGTTGGCATCCGCGGTGACGTCCACCGTGCGGGAGCGGTCGATCCGCCGGATGGTGGGCAGGCTCTTCGCCATGGTGGCCTGCGCGACCGAGGGGAAAGGCACCTCGCTCCCGTCGGGCGTACGGATGCGCATCTCCTGGAGCGCGGCCAGGCTCCGCCGCTCGGCCTGCGGGTAGCGGAGGAAGACGCGCACCTCGTCGCGCCCCCGCTGGATACGCTGGATCTCCTCGCCGTAGAACGCTTGGCGCACCTGGCGGGCGAGGTCGCTCATGGTCAGACCGAACTGCTGCGCCTCGGGGCGGATGCTGAGCTGGATCTCGTCCCGGCGCGTGTCGAGCGAGTCGGCGATGTCGAAGAGGTCGGGATAGGTGGCCAAGTGGTCGCGCACGGTGGCGGCCGCCGCTGTCAGGTCGTCGAAATGCGGGGAGGTGAGCTGGATATCGATGGGGTCGCCGCCGCGAAAGATCTCCGCGCGGAAGGTCAGTTCTTCGGCGCCGACCACCGTCCCGATCCGCCGCCGCCAGTCATCGACGAGCTTGCTGGTGGAGATTTCTAGCGACCTTTCCTCGGGCGAGGTGATGTAAAAAACGACCTCGCCGAGGTGCGACTCACCCGAGCTGCTCCCGCCGCGCGACGACGAGATGCCGTGCCCGCCGATGGCGGTGACGATATCCTTGATCACCGCGACGCCGTCCTTCCCGATGAGCTCGGCTTTCATCTCGGCCGCGATCGCCTCGATGCGGTCGATCTGGGCGGCGGTGACCTCGAACGGCGTGCCCTCCTGCATGGTGAGCTTCACCGTGGCACGTTCGCTCTGCACGCGAGGAAAGGGGATGAACCCGATGTGCCCGCCTTTGAGGAAGCCGACGAGAATGACGAATGCACCGACGAAAATGGCGAAGCTGATATAGCGGTGGCGGAGCGCCCGGTCGAGGAGCGGCTGGTAGGCCTTGGCGACGAAGGTCTCCAAGCCGCGTGAGAAGAACGCCTGGAAGCGTTCGAAGGCGTTGGGTCGCTTCGGCTCGTCGGCGTCGGAGCCGAAACGGGTGTGGGAGAGGTGGGCGGGGAGGATAAGCTTCGATTCGACGAGCGACCAGAGGAGGACGGGGATGACGACGAGCGCGATATGGGAGTTCCATTTCCCGTGGAAGCCCTCGCCGATGAGGAGCGGCACGAATGCGAGGATGGTGGTGAGCACGCCGAAGACCACGGGCAGCGCGACCTCTTCCGCCCCGGTGACCGCGGCGGTTTGCGGCGACGCGCCGCGCCGCTGGTGGGTATAGATGTTCTCCCCCGTGACGATGGCGTCATCGACGACGACGCCGAGCACGAGGATGAACCCGAACAGGCTCACGACGTTGATCGTCACGTCGAGCATCGGCATGAGCGCGATGGCGCCGAGAAAGCAGACGGGGATGCCGACGACCACCCACAGGGCGAGGGCGGGGCGCAGGAAAAGGGCAAGGACGACGAAGACCAAAACCATGCTCTTGAGCGCGCTGTCGATGAGGGTGTCGAGGCGCGCTTGGACGATGCTCGAGCGGTCGTTCCAGTAGTTGATCTCGACGCCGGGAGGGAGGGTTTCTTTGGCGGTTTCGAGGTAGGATTTCACCGTTTTGGCGATGGCGATGGCGCTCTGGTTGCCCTCGCGCGACACGCCGATGAGCACGCAGCGCTGCCCGTTGAAACGGGCAATAAAGGGGTTTTCGTTGAAGCCGTCGTCGATGGTGGCCACGTCGGAGAGCAATAGCCGGGAGCCGTCCGGCAGCGAGGCCACGGGCACGGCACCGAACTCGGCGCCGCTGTAGGCGCGCCCTTTCGACCGGAGGACGACCTCGCCCGAAGGCGTCTTCAAGGTGCCCGCGGGTACGTCGATGGAGGCCGCGCGGAGCGCCTCGGCGACCGTGGCAAAGCTGAGGTTGAACTCCTGCAGGGTCGCCTCGTCGATGGAGACGGTAATCTCGTAGGGGCGGACGCCCTGCAGGTCGGCGCGGGTCACGTCGGGGAGGTTGGCGATCTCGTCGCGGATCCCCTCGCCGAGCGTGCGCAGGTCGCGCTCGGTCAGGTCGCCGGAAAGGACGACGTTGATGACCTCGCGGTAGGTGTCGCCGAGCGAAACGATGGGGCGCTCGGCGTCGGGCGGGAGCGAGGAGAGCGAATCGACCCTTCCCTTGATGTCGTCGAGCACGGCGCGGCGGTCGAAATCGTCGTCCACCTCCACGCTGACCTGCGCGCTGTTCTCGGAGGCGGTGGAGATGATGCGCTCGATGCCATCGACGTCGGCGATGGCCTCCTCGATCTTGATGACCGTCGATTCTTCCACCTCCTCCGGGGTCGAGCCGCGGTAGGGGACGGAGACGCTGACGATATTCGAGTCAAACTCGGGAAAGACCTCCAGCGGGAGCCGCTTGGTCGCGAGGGTGAAGACCCCCGCGGTGGCGATGGCAGCCATGAGGAGGTTGGCGGCGACGGGGTTGCGGGCGAACCAGGCGATCATGGGCTCGGAGGGACCGGTGGGGCGTCGGCGGCCGCTTCGGTGACGGGTTCGACGAGGGCGTTCTCCGCGGGAAAGGCGAGCGGGGTGAGGCAGAGTAGGTGGGCGTCGGCCAGCGCACCCGATGCCGGGACGACCACCTCGGTGGCCGTGGCGACGAGGGGGGAGACCGCCACGCGGTGGAGGCGGTTCTCCGCGTCGATGGTGAGTACTTCGTTGCCGGCGCGGACGCTCGCCCGCGGGAGCACGAAGACGTTCTCCAGGATCCGGCCTTCGATGATGGCCTCGACATAGAGGCCGATCTTGAGCGGAGGGGTTCCGTCGTCGCGAGGCGCGTAGGGCGCGTCCACCTGCGCGGTCACGAAGAGCTGCCGCGTCGTCGTATCGATGGCGCCGGAGACGCGGACGAGGCGGCCTCGCCAGATCGCTTGTTTTCCCCCGATTTCGCCCTCCAGTGTCACCGCCGGGCCGTCGGGGATGGTGGCTTCGCCCGGCGCGGGCTCGCGGAGGTCGATGTAGGCCAGCTGGTCGTTGGTCAGCGGGAGGCGCACCTCCACCTCGTCGGTGGCGAAGATGCGGGCGAGCTCGGTGCCGGTACTCACGAACTGTCCGACATCGACCATCCGCTCGAGGGCGCGGCCACTGTAGGGGGCGCGGATCTCCGTGCGCTCGAGGTCGCGCTCGGCTTTCGCGAGTTCGGCCTGTGCGGCAGCGAGCAGCGCCTCCGCTTCTGCCAGCTGCGGCTCCCGCAGGACGAGGGGTCCGGGATCGTCGGTTTTGCCGAGGCGCTCCCAGTTTTCGAGCGCCTGCCGGGAGCGCGCCCCTTCCTGGGCCAGTGCGGCGCGCGCGCTGGCCACTTGTCCGGCCATCACCGCGCGGGTGGTTTCGTAGTTCAGCGGGTCGATTTTGAGGAGGAGATCCCCCTCCTGGAAAAACCCGCCCTCGCGCAGCGATGGGGAGACCTCGATCACCTTGCCGCTGACCTCCGGGATCAACACCGTCTCGGTAAGCGGCCGTACCGTTCCCCGCGAGCGAACGGTGACCGCGTAGCTCCGTGGTGCCAGGCGCGCCGCCTCGACCTGGAGTGCCGCCACGGGAGGGCTCCGGCGCTCGGGTTCCTCCCGCGCGCTCGTCAGGTAGTAGGCGAGCGCGACCGAGGCGGCCAAGATGATGATGGGGAGAATCCGACGCATCGGGTGGCGGCCACCGTAGCGCAAAGTTCCCGGCTCCGCTCCCGGAGAGTCAGGGGGAAGCTCCGAATTCGCGAAATATCCGAGAGCCCTCGCCGCCGATAGCTGGGGGCGGCAGCGGGCGGCCCCGGATGCTACGCGCCGGGAGATAGGGGGCGCCGGGCCGGGCCTTCAGCTTTTCGCCCCCAACATGCCCCGCGTGACGAGGTTGTTCAGGCGGTGGGTCACCTCGACCGCGCCATCGAGGACGGTCTGGCGGTAGCTCCGGCCGTCGGTGGTGTCGAGCCCGTGCCCGGGATCGAGATCGCGGAGGCCTTGGAGCGCCGGATCCTCGTGGTGGAAGATCTCCACGAAGACGAACTCCAGCTGCCCGGTCTTCGCGGCCGCGGCGAGCAGGGCACCGATCCAGCCGTCGTCGGTGGTCAGGCACCCCCGCGTCGTCTTGGCCGAGCAGTGGAACATCGCCATCTCTCCGGCCGCGGCCATCTCGGTGATGATTGCCTCGTTCTCCGGGATGCTGAGCGGCGAGTCCCCGCAGTGGGCGGCATCGACCATGACTTTAAAAAACGTGCGACCGAGTTCCGCGTTGGCCGCCTTGACGAAGGCCCAGGCCTTGGCCACGTCGGTGAAGGTCTGGAACTCGCCCCCGCGCAGGAACTCGATGTGCCAGTTCTTGATTTCTCCGTCGGCCAGCCTCGCCTCCCGGACGGCTCGGGTGTGGGCGCGGACGTTCTGGGCGACGGCCGCATCGAACTCGGCACCCACCTTCGGCGTGGCGCCCGGTTTCATCCACTCTTCGATCGAGGTCGAGCCGACGTGTTTGATCCCGTACTGCTGGGCGATCTTGAGTCCGGCCACCAGCATTTCGACGACCTTGTCCTCGTCGTCGGCGCTCATCGGATCGGCGCCGCCGACCATCATGATGATGTGGACTTCCAACCCGATCGCCCGGAGGCCGGTGATGAGGTCGTCGGTGTCCCCCGGATCGACGCCGGGGAAGACGGTGATTTGCGCGCTGTCGATCTTGACCGGCGACTCCTCGACTATCGCGGCCATCTCCGCCACCACCAGGAGCCGCCCGTCGCCACCGCGCGGGAGCTTGCCGTGCTCGTCGGGAGCCAGGCCGCCGACGAATTTGATGTGGGTGGGGACGATGCCGAACTCGACGTCTGCTTGGAGTGGGATGGTGACTGCCATGGTAGGTGGGTTTGAGAGAAATGATCCGGCCTGTTGCATCGGCGAAAGCGGCGGGTGAGTCAAGTATCGGTCGGGTTCATCCGGTCGAAGAGGCTCTGGTAGGGGCGGGCGTCGGCGGGGTCTTCGACCACCAGATCCCAGCGGTCGTTGCAGCCGGAACAACGGTAGGCCACGATGTCCCCCGGTACCCAGCCGTCCTCGGGTGGGTAGCTCAGCAGGTGCGCCGGCTGACCGCAGTCGACGCAGGTGATGGTCTTGGGGATCTCCATCGCACCCGATCAGTCGGCGCCCCGGGGCCGGCTGCGCTCCGGCATGAGGGCGCAGGCACCCTTGCAGCCAAAAAGACGGCTGAGGACGAGGCGGTTCCGGCTCACCCACATGTAGAATCTCTCCGCGAACCAAATCACCCCCGGTAGCCAGAGAACGAGCGCTACCGGCAGCAGCAGCGGCATCCGCATGCCGAGGAAGCGGAATGCCCTCGCCCCCCGGTGGACGGTTTCGTCCGGCTCGATGCAATGGATCGCCGAGCTCAGCGCATCCGGGGTGAGCTGCGGGGCGATGTCAAAGGCGCGCGGGTCGGTGATGGGGATGAGATCGACCAGGTCGAACCAGTCCAGCCACGTGAGCAGTTTCATCTGGAACGTGCAGAGTGGGCAGTCGCTATCGTAGAGCACGACGTGGCGTTTTCTTCGGGTTTGGCTCATGGGACGTGTCGAGCTTACGTCTGCTCCGGTGTCGCGACAAGCGCGGGCGCGGCGGGAACCGCACCGCGGTCGACCCCGGCCACCCGCGGGCCCCTTCAGCCGTCTTACTCGTCCTCTTCCCCGGTCGGGTTCGCCGACCGAAGCGAGACCCGGAAGTAGCCGGCGGGCCCGCCCCCGGACGACGTGGCTACCGGATGGTCGAGGGCTTCGGCCGCCGGCTCCAGCGACTGCACGGTCGCGAAGGGCTCGCCGGCCCCGAGGTCGGCGGACCGCCCGATGTCGTAGATGGTTCCCGGGATCACCTTCGAGAGGACGAGGTCGGCCGAGCCACCACCCACACCGACGATCCGGAAGGTGAGAAACGAGGCGGGATCAGTGGGGTCGAAGCCGGCGAGAAACTCGAATCGGTTGTCCTGGAGATCCCCGTCGATGTTCGCGTCCGGGCGGGCGTCCATCGCCTCGCCCGGATCGAGTGCTCCGTCCCCGTCCCGATCGAAAAACGCGAACTGCCAGCTGTCGTCGATCCCGTCGCCGGCCACCGGCTCGAC
>CAZKYJ010000188.1:0-7881 GCA_964556355.1 uncultured Verrucomicrobiales bacterium
CAGGGTGAAGGTGTGGGCGCCCTCGGCCGCCTCGGTGCCTGCCCGAATGCCCAGCTTCCCGAGCGACTACTCTTTGCCGACAGAAACCGCGGGAACGTCGAAGCCCTTGAGATCCTTGGGCGGCAGGAGGGAGAGTTCGACCGCCTCAGCGAAGCCGAAGCGACGCTCGAAAGCCACCGGCAGTTCTTCGCCGCCTCCTTTGGCCACCCGGATCTCGGGGGCGACGTCTTTGAAGACCAGCGGAGCGGGGGCGATGTCGAGGACGAACGGAAGAGAGTAGCCCGCGATTCCGACGTCGCGGGGGGCGTTACGGGCTTCCGCCTGCTTGACGAGTTCCAGCGCGCGCCCCTTCGCTTTCTCCGCTGCCTCCTTGCGGCCCTGAGCCTCCACCACGGCCGCCTGGGCGGCGGCCGACTGCGTGACCTTTTCCTCTTCGGTGAGTCCGGCCTGCGCGATCTCGCCCTTCCGCGCCTCGGCTATCGCGAGTGCCTCGCCCGCCTGGGCGACCCGGTTCTCGACCGCTTTCTGCTCCTCCATCGCCGCGGCCAGCCCGAGCGGATCGGGGAGGTACTTGAGCACCGCATCCCCCCGCACGCACACCTCGAACCGTCCCGGTAGGTATTTGTTGTCGTTGGTTGGGGTGATCACCACACCCAGCTTGCCCTCGCCGACGCTATTGGCGTCGAGATCCAGGGTTGGCGGCTTTGCGATCCCCGGGATCCCCTCGAGATAGAACTTAGCGTTGCCCTTGAATTCGCCCGCTTTCGCAAGTTTCAGTGGGATCTCGATGCGCCCGCCGAGCGAGGTCTCGACGACCTCTGAAACGTCGGCCGAGACCGCGAGTGGAACGCTCCGATCGTCCGTCGCCACGAGGAGCGGGTGGCCGAGCTCCGGCACCACGGCCTCGTTGTTGCTGTCGGCCACCTCGTTGACCAGCGAGACACTCGATGCGCCGCGTTCGATCCCCTTGCTGCGACCGACGATTTTCAACTGCCCGACACCCGCACCGAGGTCGGCTGCGCCAGAAAGTGTGATCGATCCGCGGTTCCTGCCTTTCCCGATCGTCCCGCCGTGCACCTCTACCCCGGGCGGGGCACCTTCGAGACCCAGCTGGATGGCCCCATCGAAACCGTCCCGCCGCAACGCTTTCACCCCGATCTTCAGGCGCCCTCCTCGCAAGAGCGTCGGCGCCCAGTTTTCCCGACGCTTGGGGTCGCGAACCGGGTTCGCGATCTCGGCGATCAGTGCGAAATCTGGCGCCGGGTGCCGGAGCGCCAGCCGGTAGGACGCGTGGAAATCGTCAAGCTCGAACTGGTCGATCACCCGGACGCGGTAGCTGCCGTCCTCGGGCGCCGTAAAGCCCAGGACCGGGTCGCGGGAGTCGGTCGCTACGCTCAAACCACCGGTGTCGCCCGCTTCATCGTCAGCCTCCGCGAGAATCTGTTCGGTGCGGTTCCCGTCCGCATCCACCACGATGCGGGAAACGGTGAGATAGAGATCGGTCGCGTAGCCGGCGCGGTGGGAGAATGCCTCGACGATCCACTCCTCGCCCTTCGTCGCATCGAACTCGAAGGTGTCGGAGTCGGGGGCTGGCGTCAGGTGCCCGGCGATCTCGCAGGGCGGAACGACCTTCTGCACGACGGCATCGGGATCTTCGATCACGACGGGTGCGGAGGCGAAGGGGATTCTGACGGGATTCGAATTGTCGATACGGTAGGTCATCCCCGCGGAGCGGATCTCCCTGGGTGAGAGCGGGAGAGCCCCACCGATCTCGGACGGTCGCTCAGGAACGGCGATCTCGATCTCGAGCGACTCACCCCCTCCCGGGAGGTTCGCCCCCCGAAGTTGGTGTTTCGAACGGGTGCCAGGGACCCCGGCCGGCGGAAAGACCGAAGCGATGTGCGGCCGGTCGCTGACGACGAGCCGGAACAGGTAGTCGGCACCGCCACCCGCGAGGAAATCGTTGACCTCGACGAAATAGAGCCCCTCCCGCGGCGGATCGAAAACGATGACGGGATCGCTATTCCCCGCGCCCCGCTGACGGGCTAACCGCTGGCCGACCGCATCGTAGATCGCCACCTGAGCGTCCAAGCGCGATCCGAGGCGTTTCGCCTGGCAGTCGAACACGACCTTGCGGCCGGCTTGCAGGGCGATCTTGAAACAATCAACCTTCATCGCATCGACCCGTCCGACCGCGACCGAGTTGAGGGCGATCTCGGCCGCGCTTTCCCGGGAACCATTGCCTCCGGCCTCCGCTGGCTGCGGCAGGTCACTGACAACGAATGCGCGCGAGTTCGAGAGCCCGTAGGCACCGGCGAACCAGGTACGGTAGATCCCCGGCGGCACGTCTGGCGCGACGGTCACCTCGAACCGGTGACGCTGCCAGAGCGGGCGGCTGGCGAACGGGTCGCTGGATGAAACGACCGGTTCGCCGACGATACCCGGATGGGAGAACTCCAAGCGCTGCGCCTCGTTCAGATCGCTCCCACCTACCGAGACCTCCAACGAGCTGCCCACCGGCGCGCTCGGAGGGAAGACGGAATCGAGCTTGGCACCGGGCAACTGGGCGATGGCCCCCGGAGCAAGGGCGATCGTCGCAAGCGGGGCGAGGATGAGATTTCTCAGGATCATCGGTTCAGAGCTGCGAGCGCCACCGCCGCGCGAAGATCAGGGGCACAAAAACCATCGGTCAGGGGCAGCGGCTTGGGAATCGACCTCACTCCCTAGTGATTGAACAGGAATTCCTTGGTGTTCAGGGTCGCCCATACGAGGTCTTCGTAGGCCCGCTTCTCGACGGCCGCGGTGTCCTCCCCAGCCTTGACCGCTTGCGCGAGTTTGGTCTCAACATAGTCGCGCGCGACTTCGATCTCCCACTGGTGCGGCCGACGCGAGAACGCCTGCAGATAGAGTTTGCCAAGCTTTTCGGCGACCGGCAAATCGCTCGTGCGGGCCAGCTGGGCGGCAGTCCCGTCCGCGTCCGCCAGCTTGTCCTGGATGCCCTTCGAATTCAGGAGGTGCAGCGTTTGCGCGAGGCTCGCACCGTCGGCGCGCTCGCACTCGCAGGCGCTGTCCATCTCGGGCCGGCCGAACACCGTGAGGAAATACGAACTCTTATTAAAGCTGTCGTCGGGCAGCTGCACCGCCCGGGTCCCGACGAGCTGGCCATCAAACTGGCTCGGCGAATCGGTCACGTGATCGATCGCATCGAGGAGGACTTCGGCACCCAAGCGTTTGGGAAAGTAGCGCGAGTAGTTCTGGCGATCGTCGGCGTTGTAGGCGTTCGGGATCCCGGAGAGCTGGTAGGTCTGGGAGTTGCAGATCGTGCGCACCAGCTCCTTGAGGTCGTAGCCGGAATCGGTGAAATTCGTGGCGAGGGCATCGAGAAGCTCCGGGTTGGTCGCCGGGTTGGTCACGCGCATGTCGTCTTCCGGTTCCACCAGTGCCCGGCTGAAAAAGTGTTTCCAGTAGCGGTTCACCAGCATCTTGGCGAAGAACGGGTTTTCCTTCGAAGTGATCCATCCCGCCAGCTCCGTCCGCGGATCGATCTCGGCGGGAATCTCCAGCGCATCCCCTACCAGCGGCGTCGGCTTGAGGCTCTTCTTATTCGTTGGATTCTCCGCTACGGCAATTCCCCTCCGATGGAAAACCGCCTCCTCCGCGGGCACGTCGGTGTTCTTTTTGCCGAGTTGCGAGAAGAAGGCGGCGAAGCCGTAGTAGTCGTCCTGGCTCCAGCGCTCGTAGGGATGGTGGTGGCACTGCGCGCACTGCAGCCGAACGCCAAGGAATACTTGGGCGACATCTTGGAGCTGCTCCTCGCGCTTGGTCACCGAGCGGAACCAGGATGTCGCAGGAACCCGGTCCATCTGCCCTTTGGCCGTCAGGAGCTCGCGAACGAAGTCTCCGTACGGCTTGTTGTCGTGGAGGCTCGTTTTCACCCAATCGTGGAACCCCTGCGTGCCCCGGGCGTAGTTCGCCTTGGCGCGTTTGTTCCGGAGGACGCCGACCCACTTGTTCGCGAAATAGTCGGCGTAATCTTCGCTCGCGAGGAGGATGTCAATCCAATCCGATCGTTTGTCCGGGCCGCTCTCACCGGCGAACTTCTGCACCTCATCCGCCGTCGGCAGCCGGCCCGCGACGTCCAGGGTCACCCGTCGGAGGAACGTTTCGTCATCGCACGGGGCCGAGGGGGGAAGCCCGAGGGTTTTGAGTTTGGCGTAGACGAAGTCGTCGACAAAGTTCTTCGCGGGCGGGAGGTCATCGACCGGTGCCCCGCGCGGAACCGTAGCGCGGAAGACGCCGACGAGTTCCTGGAAGCGGATCATCACGGCCAGGTCTCCGGTGTTGCCCGACTTCACTTCGACGAGGCCGGTCTTCGAGACCTCCGCCATTTCCTTCTGGTTCGATTCGTAGGCGACCATCCCGGTGACGTCCCGCACCGAGCCGTCGCTGTAGTGGGCGGCGACCGCGACCTGCTGCCGGGCCCCGGGGGCCACCAGCCGGTGCTCCGGGAAGACCTCGAGCCTCTCGACGACCGGGTCGGTGTCTCTTCCGTAAGGCATCCCCTGCTCCATCCAGCGGACGAGCGTCCGGAAATCGTGGCCGCCCTTCTCGATCAGGCCGCCCCCGCCATGCGGCATTTCCCCAGCTCCTTTCAGCAGGAGCAGGCTGTGCTCCGGCGCGGCCGGGAAAAGCCGCCTGCCGCGCGCCTCGTAGACGATGTGGCCGTAGTCCTCCTCGGGCGTGAACCCCAATAGCGACAGCCGGAAACCGTTCTGCCCCTCCGACTTGCCATGACAACCGCCGCCGTTGCAGCCGTGCTTCGTAAGGATCGGCACGACCTCGTTGGGAAAATTGATTGGCTGCGGGGTCGCCGATTGCTCGACCTTTACCGCCGCCTCCGCCGGCGAGTGCCCGTCGGCGCTCACCGTGAGCGTGGCAATTCCGTCGGCCAGTGGCTTCACGAGCCCACCCGCATCGACGGTCACAATCCCCTCTGGCTCCGTGGTGTAGACCGCGCGGCGGGTCAGGTCGTCCTGCCCCTCGCTGACGACCAGCTGCAGGCTCGCGTCCGGACCGACGAGGGTCGGCATGCCACCCACTTCCGGGGCGACGAGGTGGATCTCGATGGCCTGGGCGGCCGATAGCCCTGCGATGCAGGCGGCGATGGTGGCAGCGGTTCGGTGTCGGCGCATCAATGCGGGGATCGGAATGGCAGGGAGGGTCGCAGTCACTTCATCCGACGAGTTCTTGGATCGGTGCGAATTGCTCGTCGACGAGATAGCGGGGGCGGCCGTTGAGGTCGTTGACCGTCGCCGTCCGCACATCAATGCCGAGATTGCTGTAGAGCGTGGCGAAGACCTCCTGGAAATCGACCGGTCGATCGACGGCCTCGCCGCCGTTCCGGTCGGTCGCGCCGATGACCTGCCCGGTGTTCATCCCACCGCCCGCGAGCAGCGCGCAGGAGACCCGTGGCCAATGGTCGCGCCCCGCTTTGGAATTGACCTGCGGGGTGCGCCCAAACTCGCCCCAGACCACGACCGAGGTGTCCTTGTCCATCCCATGCGCCTTGAGGTCGTCGAGCAGGGCACTGAGCCCCTGGTCCAGGAGAGGAAAGTCTTCGCGGCCGCGCTTGAACCCCGCACCGTGCCAGTCCCAGCGGCTGAACCCGAGCGTCACGCAGCGGGCGCCGGCCTGCACGAGACGCCGTGCCATCAGGAACTGGTCAAGCCGTTTCCACGGCCCGTCGGCGGTGAGTTTCTCCGTTCCCTTGCCGTAGCGTTCCCGCAATTTCGGATCGACCTTCTCGAGGTTGAGGGCGTCCGCCAGCTTGCTCGAAGTCAACACCCCGAAAGCCTGCTGGTTGAAAGCGTCCATCCCTTCCATCATCCCGGTGGCATCGGCCTCGCGGCGAAATCGGTCGAAGCTTCCGAGCAAGGCTTTGCGGTCGGCCAACCTCTCGATGCTGATGTCCTTCAACACGATGTCCGCCTGCCCGCCACCGCGGTAGGGGGTGAAGGCGGTGTAGGCCGGCCCCAGGAACCCCGGAGCTCCCGGATCTCCCCACTCGTCGTGGCCGCACTTCGGCGAAAGCCCGATGAAGGGGGGCACCGCCTGCTCCGCCGAGCCCTGCAGCTTCGCCACCACGGCCCCGATCGATGGCCAACCTCCCGGAGGCGCGTTGCGCGGCCCGTGGCCGGTGAGGCATTGGTGCGCATCGTGGCCACCGTGCGCCCCGACCATCGAGCGGATGATCGCCAACCGGTCCCCCATCTTTGCCAGCTGCGGGAAGAGTTCGCAGATCTCCATCCCGGGGACGTTGGTCTTGATCGGCGAGAACTCGCCGCGGATCTCGGAGGGCGCATCGACCTTGATGTCGAACATGTCTTGGTGCGGCGGCCCCCCCGCCAAAAACACCATGATGACCGACTTCTGCGTGCGGCCACCCGATTGGCTTTCGGCATTGAGCAGATCTGGCAGGGCGAGCCCGCCGAGCCCGAGGGCTCCGATTCGTAGAAAGCTGCGCCGCGAAACACCATCGCAGAAGCGCCCGGATCCTTCGGAGGATATCGTGAGCATGGGGAATTGTCTCCTTGTTCGTGTGGGGTTTGAAAGAACGGCCGATGAAAAATACATCGCACCTCTTAACAAAATACGGAGTTGGCCCCGAATCTTTCAACGAATTGCCTCCTTGCCCTCGCCTTGCTCATGGGGGGGCTTGCGATCCGGCATCCGGATCGGTAGGGGGCACAGCGTTAGGCCTTCGGATCAACGGAAGCCCATCGGCGTCAGGTGGATGCGCGCATTCCCGGAGGAGCGAACGGCCGGACGATTCGAAATCCGTCCGACCGCCATTCTCGCAGAGATGGCACGGGCCCGGCATGGGGGCGTGCCGGAACCCTTGACGCCGACAACTGGGGGTCAGCGACCGGGTCTATCCAAACCCACCAGCGATCCCGCGACTGACGAGCGGGCAGCTGGCCAAGCACGGCTCCCGCCGCTGCCCGCCGGAGAGGGAGCGGGGCGATTACTCGCCCACCTTCGACATCGCGGCTTCGGGAACATCGATCTCCGTCTCTCCGACGCCGCTGATTTCAGTGGACGTCGTGCCGCCGATCGTGCGGGGCTCATCCCGGAAGGTCATCGTCCCGCTGGTGGTCACCTCGTATTTGGTGAGCACACCATCGGTGATCCAGAACTTCGCCGAGCCCGCGGGGTCTTTGATCGTCGGCCCATCACCGTCGGAACGGCGGCCAAAACGCATCCGCTCCATCACGGCGTCACCGGTTAGCTTGGCGGTGTAGACGCCCTCCGACCCCTCGAGACCCTCGAGCCCTTCGAGCAAGTCTTTGGCGTCGGCGACCGGGGTCTCCAGGCCTTCCAGCATGCGCACGGCGAAACCTCCGCGACGTCGCCCCCCTCCATCACCATCCTGACGATCGCGTTCCGCGCGAAGCTCATCGAGTGACTGCCATCCTTCGTCACGCTTGATGGCCGCCTTTTCGCCCTTTTTGATCATCTCGGTGGTATTCTCCCCAAACGTTGATGTGGAAAAAATCACGCCGTCTTTCCCGGTTTTTCCGGAGGATTCGAAAATCCGATCACTATTGCCGCCGAAGGTCGTCCTCGCGACCCACGCGTAGTTCTCCGCCTCTTCCAGTTTGACCAAGGCCGCCGCGAGATCGTCTTTGGGTTCGGCAAAGCCCACCGTCATCGTGGCAGCCACCACTGCCGCCATCGCTCCAATCATCCTGCTTTTCATGGTCATTCTCGGTTGTTGTTGATTCGGTCGTGCCGCGCGCGTCGGCACCGGCCATCTTTAAACCCCTGACGCCCTTCGAAGTTGCAACAATTCGTCGGCCGCAACCCATGCTGAGCCAATGC
>CAZKYJ010000189.1:0-7862 GCA_964556355.1 uncultured Verrucomicrobiales bacterium
AAAAGAGACCGCCAAGTTCGGTCGCAACTGCCTCCTCGCCCGCCGCCTGGTGGAGAACGGTGTCCGCTTCGTCCAGCTCTATCACGGGTCGGGCTCGAAATGGGACAGCCACTCGAATATCGAGGGAAACCACTCGAAACTCTGCCACGAGATGGACCAGCCGGTGGCCGCGCTCCTGAAAGATCTCAAACAGCGCGGGCTCCTCGACGAGACGCTCGTCGTCTGGGGCGGCGAGTTCGGGCGCACCCCGATGTCCGAGAAAGGTAACGGGCGCGACCACAACCCGACCGGCTTCACCATGTGGATGGCCGGCGGTGGGGTGAAGGGCGGTCAGACCATCGGCGCCACCGACGCGCTCGGGCTGCACGCCACCGAGGACCGCCTCCACGTCCACGATCTCCATGCCACGGTCATGCACCTCCTCGGCATCGACCACACCAAGTTGATCTACTACAACAAAGGCCGCCCGGAACGGGTCGACCTCAACGAGGGAACGGCCTACACGAAGCTGACGTAGGGACTTTCGGTGGCTCCGTGGTCCCCCCCGGAAAGCTGGATCCCAACCCATCGACGGCGTCGACCCCGCGCCCCTCCTACCACGCGAAAGCCGCGCCGTAAATCCATGTTCCTCTGGTGCCACCCTAGAGACCCTAGCGCTCTCCCTCCACCACCGCGCGGTCGGTCGATCGGCTGACGCGCAAGAGGACGAACGCGGCGGGCTCAACCGGTGCCGCACCGATCACGACGGTGACCCGTCCTTGGTCGATCTCATTTTGGGGCTTGGTCGTGGCATCGCGATGGAAAAAGGAGGCCTGCACCCAGGTGGCTCCCGTGGCGCCGATCGGACGGGCGCGGCTCTATCGGGAACGCCCCATCGGCGCCGAGGAAAACTGCCCCCATCCTCCCTTCCGGCGGCGCGCTAGCCCAGCCGTACCCTCGATCCAGATCCGGCCCGTTCCAGGGACACGGACCCGTATTTCGAAAGGAGGAACTCCAGCTCCTCCAGTTCCCGTTCGCGAAACACCTTTCCATCGATCTTCCTGATCAGTTCCCGAGCCTTGTGCACGCGGTCGGAAAAATGGTAGGCGGACAACAGCCGGAGCAACACGGTGGAGTCTCCAGGCAGCCGCCGCAGCGCAAGCTCGTAGAAATACGCCGCCCTTGCATGGTCGCGCGCCCGCTCGGCCAGCGCGCCCTTACGGAGGTAGGAAGTTCCCTCCATGCTCCTGGGAACCGACCAGAGGTAGCGGATGCCAAATCCGAGCCCGATGAGCACCGGCAGCTTGACGTAGAGCGGCAGCGGCATCCGGAAACAGGCGACGACCAAGACCGCCGAAAACAAGATCACCGCAATGCGCGCGACCACCGGCCCAGCCTGCCGCCCACCCTGCGGGGACGGGGCTTCCCGCATGTAATCCCGCTCGTAGATGCCCATCGCCAAGAAACAAACATCCGGACCCATCACGCGTCCAATCGGATCTGCCGATACCGTTAAATCTTTAACTTGACGCCGCCCGGAACACGTTAAATTATTAGCGAATCGTGAAAGACGCTGCCCAGTTGAGCCGCCGCGAGCGGCAGATCATGGAGATCCTGCACACCCGGGGGGAGGCGACGGTCCTGCAGATCGCGGGAGCCTTGCCGGATCCCCCCACGCCGATGGCCGTGCGCCGGATGCTTCACATTTTGGTGGAAAAGGGTCACCTTAAAGCGCGCAAGCAGTCCCGGGAAGTCGTCTACGCGCCGGTGGAAAAGCGGGCGAAAGCCGGCTCGTCAGCCTTGCAGAGGGTCCTGGAGACCTTTTTTGACGGATCTTTGGAGGAGGCGCTGGCCGCCCATCTGGTGTCGAAGAAAGGGCGGCTTGACGATGCCGAGAGCGCCCGGCTGATGAAGCTGATCGAGGAGGCCCGCCAGTCCGGACGTTAGCCATGAACCCCCGCCTTTACCTCGTAGTTTCCGGCTCCGCCGTGGCGGGTGCCGCGCTCGCCATCGTCATCGATTCAGCCATCAAGGGCTCGGCCCTCCTTTCCGCGGCCGCCCTGGTGGTCGTGGCTCTCCTGCGCGCCCCGGCCAGCGCCCGGCACCTTGTCTGGTTCGCCGCGCTCGTCGGCGCGCTCGTTCTTCCGTTCGCCGCATCGTCGCTGCCGGGCTGGCGCGCACTTCCCGCATGGGTCGCGTGGGAACCGTCCGCCCGCCCCGCTCTGCCGGCGGATCGAGCGGCGACGGCGCCCATAGCCTCCCCAGACTTGGCACCCGCGACCACGGCGGCGCCTGCGGATTCCCCGACGGGTCTGCCCCCGCAGCCCGCCCCCATGGCTGCCCCCCGTGCCCTCGCCGCGCACCACGTGCTGATCGTTTGGGGCACGGGCTTCGCTCTCGCGCTCTCGCCCCTCGCGGTCGGGTCTGTCAGCCTCCGGCGCCACCGCCGGACACGGACGGCGGATGAGGGACCGTTGCGCGACGAGACCGACGCCGTCGCCACCGAGCTCGGGTTGCGTCGCCCCGTGGTGATCCATCTCGGAGCCCCCGACGCCATGCCCATGGTCTGGGGGTTGTGGCGCCACCGGCTTCTTCTGCCGTCATCGGCCAGCGGCTGGCACCCGGCGCAGCTCCGGGGCGTCCTCCTCCACGAGCTCGCCCACCTGCGCCGACGCGACCCGCTGACCATGCTCGTCGCGCGGCTCGCCGCCGCGGTCCACTGGTTCAACCCGCTCGCTTGGGTGGCGCTCCGCGCCCTGCGCGCCGAGCAGGAACGGGCCTGCGACGACACCGTCCTCCGCCACGGGATCGTGCCGAGCACCTATGCAAGTCAGCTTCTCGCGATCGCCACCGACCACCGCTCGCCCTGGCGGGAGACCGCCACCGCCCTCGCCATGGCCCGCCCCCACCGTATCGCCGAACGCATCCGCAGCGTGCTCGACGGGCGGCGGGACCGGCGTGCGCTGGCCCGGTGGTCCGGCGCCCTCGCCCTGGCGATCATCGCAGTGGTCACCATTCCCCTCGCGATGCTCCGCGCGGCGGACCATCCCTCCCCCGGCTTCCCGCCGGGGCTTCCCAAATCACTGCGTGGGCTGGATCTCACCACGTTCCCCCACACGACCAAACCCTCCGACGTCCCCATCTTCCAGCCCGTGCCCGACACGCCGGGAACCTTTACCGAGGCCGATGGCCTGCTCACCCTGCGCCTCGGCGACGGCGGGCGCGCCTGGGTGAGGGCCTTGTTGGGAAGGGAGATCTACTTCCTCCAGATCCGCGACCTCGAAGATACCGACCACTACTTCGGACCGATCCCCGGCAACCCTTTCGCCGCCCTGGGAATCCGGGAGGAGATGGTGGCCGCGCTGGAGAGCGACCCCGGATCCGGCAATGCGTTGAACACTCTCCGGCGGCTGCTGAAGAACCCGTCACCGCTGGCCGAGTCCGTCGCCCTCGATCTCATCGGACACCTTCCGCAACCCCGGTGGCTCCACCAGTATGACGAGATCCTCCAGCTCTCCGGAGGCCGCCCGGAAGGCTCGCCCATGGCCCTCGCCCACCGGCGAATCGCGTCGCTACAAGACGCCCTCGAGTCCACCCGCGTCGCGGTGGCGGACGAAGAGTATGGGGCGCCCCCGCCCTCCGACGCCGACGACGACACCATCGCCTGGGGCGCAGCCGACCGGGGGCTCCGGCTCGGCTATTCACCCGCCGTCGATGGCCGCACCTGGCGGCACGGAGATCGGGTGGAACTCTCCCTCTGGGTGAAATGTGAAGGTGATTCCGGCGTGAAAATCAGCACCACCCCACGCGCCGACGATGGCGCACCGCGCATCGCGCTCGCCGGCGCCGACGGCTCCACCTACCCCTGCGAATTCGTACAGTTCAGTGCCTGGCTCGTCTCTACCCGCTATCGCCTCGCGCCCGGCGAGAAGATGCGCGTCAAAAAGCTGAACTTCGAGATTCGCGACCCCGAAGGTGCGCAGACGGATTCTCCGACCCGACCTACCGGAACCTTGTCCGCTCCTCCGGGGCGCTACAGCCTAGAAGTCGCGCTGACCCTGCCGGGATTCGAGAAGAAGAACGATGCTGGGGCGATCGTGGTCCCGGGTGCTGGCGAGTGGACGGGCACGCTGGCGGCACCGCGCCGCGAGGTGACGATCACCACCGGCATCGCCGCCAACGCCTCCCCCTCATTCGGCCCCCCCGATGCGGACGGGCTCCGGGCTGCTTGGGTCTTCGAGCCCCAGCGCCGCAGTTATGCCATCGGTGAAGTACTCGGGTGCAGGATCCTTTTCCACAACAGCGGAGACTCGCCCGTCGAGTTCCAAACGGCATCGTGGCACCAGGATGATCGCTGGCACGTGACCGATGCCGCCGGCAACGAGATTGCCACGGCAGGTGCGTCCTACAGCGGGATCACCCCGTTGGAAGATCTCGTCTTGGCACCCGGCGAGACGCACGAGGTGGGGGCGCACGGAATGGCTATCGGGGAGGCCGACTACGACGAGGCCTACAGTTTGGGAAAAATCGGGAAAGAGATCCACGCGAAGCCCGGAGACAGCGTCACCATCCGCTGGGATGTCCACTACCGCCCAAACGGGCGAAAGCAGGAAACCATGCTCGCGACGGGACCGGTTACTTTCGGCGTGGTCGCTCGGACCCCCGACGCGCCCGTCCTTCCTGGTGTCGCCCGCGGCCCTGGGCGGTTCGACCTGGCTGCCGGCGTCAAGCTCCAGGTCACCCGAACCACTGGCGGAGGAAGGCCGGCACCAGAAAACTCCGCAACCCTCCTCTGGCTCGATGACGACGGGGAGAGCGCCGGCGCCTCCCACCCCCTCGCGCTCCCACCGGGGATGCATGCCTTCGCCATCGCCTGGCAGCGCGGCGGTGAAACCCTCTGGGTCGCAGAGGAGGGAGGGATCCGCCAGATCGGGTTCGCCGATCCGGGATCGGTTACCGAACGCCGGATTCCGGAGGCCGATCTCCCCGAACGTATCCGGGAGGCGATCGCCACCGACTGGCCAGCGGGTTCCCAGATCGACGGCGCCACGGCCGACTGGGAGATCCAGGTCGTCGATGGTCTGACGGGAGCCTCGATCGCCGGGGCGGATGTTACGATCTCGCCGGTGCTCCCCGCGACTGGCGCGCTCTCGCCGATCCGGCTCACCTGCGACGGGGAGGGCCGGGGCTCCTTCACCCTTCCTCAGGGCTCCGGCGCGACGCTGGCCATCCGGGACGACGGGGTCTTCGCCACGACCATAAACGGGCTCGAGGGGGGCAAGCGAGGCTACCCGCCCGCCGGCGATCCGTGGGTCGCCGCCGATCCGGAAGCGCCGCTGGTGGTCGAAGCCTGGCGCGGCGTGCGCGTCCGGGGGCAGCTTGTCGATCCCACCGGCCACCCGTTGGCGGACGCCACCGTGCCCATCGGGGTCTACGTCTCCAGCCTGGAATGGAAAGGGCGGCTCGGGATGGATCCTGCCTTCTACTCTTGGGACCACGGAGACTGGCCGAACTGGCTCACGCGGGCGAAAACGGACGCCGGCGGGAACTTTGCGGCCGCCGTGCCACCCGCCGGGGCGCGCGGCTGGATCCGGGTGTCGACACCCGTCGTGCCAGAACCGACCGGGTCCGCCGCCGGTTTCGTTCCGTTCGAACAGGACTTCGAGGCACCGACGGAAGACCTTGGGACGCTCAGGCTCGCGACCGGGGTCACCGTGACCGGCCGGGTGCTCGACGCCCTGGGCCAACCGCTCCCCGGAGTCCGCCTCATGATGTCGGGTCCGCGCGGCCCCTACGACGGGCGCCACACCGTCAGCGAGACCAGCGGCAGCTTCGCCTTCCTCCCCATGGCACCAGGCGAGTACACGATGAGCGCCGACGCCCGGCTCCGCGACACCGCTGGCGACGTGGTCTCGCGCGATGTGGCCGCCGTTGTCCTTCCGCAGACCGTGCGCGTCCCGCCAACGTCGGAAACCGTCGAGGTCACCGTCCAAGCGGTCGCGCATCGCCGGCTGGAATTCGCGTGGCGCGACCTCCGCGACCCACCCGGAGACCGGGTGAGTTTCTACAACGAGTTCAATGTCGTCGGAGAGGTTCCCCGCGCGGACGGCAGTCCCCTTCATTGGCGGGGGGACACCGAGATGGGAACCCGCCCGGACGGCACATCGACCGCCTTCCTGAAAGTGCCTGCCGAGCTCCAGAACGCCAGCCTCCACCTCCCGTCCGACGGCATCGTCACCGCCCGCTACGAAGATGGGCACGGCCTGCGGGGACCGGGACAGATCGAGCTCGGTGATCTCGCGGACGGCCAGCTCGGAACGATCGTCGGATATCCGCCGGAACCGTAGGCCCGACCGGCCGGCTGAAAACGTGGCGGCTATGGCCTCACTATGTAGTGCCCGCGATCCCGGAAGTAGAAATCGAGATCGAGCAACCGGTCGAGTCCGATCGTCTGCCGGGAGAGAACCGGTGCCGCCAAGTCGGCATCCCACGTCCCGTATAGTTCGAATTCCGCTTCTCCCCCGAGATGCGCGCGAATGAGCTGCACCAAGCGTTCGTGATTCGGCTGCGCCTCGATGTGACTGCGATCGCCGTCGGGTCGCCACTCCTCTTCCGGCCAAGAGCCGCTCTGGTAGCTCGCGTTGCGGAAGCCACAGCCACAATGGGTATCAGAGCCTAGGCAGGATACGTTCGGGAGGCGAAAATGGGAAACGACGCCCTGATCGAACTCGGAAAGCGGTGCCGTGTGAACCGCGGGGGCGGCATCGTCCCAAGGCACGATGGGCAAGGGACGCGGCGTCGCGATGTAGAGAACAAAACACATGGAATACCGGTAGGTTGCCCATCGTCGCAGCTTCCGGCCTCCGAGGCGGCGGATCAAGCGCAGAGCACCCTCGCCCAAGCGAAATCAATCACTGTCCGGATCTGGTTTGGGGGCGGGCGTCACGGCATATCGGGAGATCTCGAAAACTTCCGTCGAACAACGGTAGACAGCCACTCCCTCGGCCCGAGTCGCCGGCAGGATGAATACCAGGACAACCAGTACGGGCAGCCACGGGTGGGGGCAGGCTCGGCGGCGACGGGCCGGCGTGATCGCGGGGGAAATCGTCGCGCGAGAATCGCACGCCGCCCACTCCCAAGTAAGGAGGATGCGCATCGGTTCGAGACCGCCCCGCCGCCGTTCCCGATTCGTGATGTGCCATCACCCGATCGCGTCTATTTTCCCCACCATGGATATCGGAGCCGACACCCCCGCCCTGCTCTGCGCCGACCAGGCGGACAACCGCATCCGCCTGATCAACCCGTTCGCCGCAGGGGATCGGAAACCGACGTTGTGGAGCTACCCCGCCGAGGACGAACCACCGCTCGACCTCAAACCCACCGATGCGAAACGCGTCGTGGTCGCGGGCGTCACACACATCCTCGCAGCCTATCATGGGAGGGTTCGGCTCGTGCGGTTCCACGACCGGCACCCCGTCGACGACTTCCCCTCCTACAGCAGCTGTCATTCGGCCGAACGCCTCCCGGACGGCGTGCTGGCCACCGCGAACAGCAACCACGGGATGCTCCGGCTGCACCGGTCGGCCGCCGAGTTCTCCGACCTCGAAATCCCCTACGCCCATGGGGTGACGTGGGACAAGGAACGCGCGTGCCTCTGGGCGCTCGGCGACCGGCTTTACCGGCTCCGCTACCTCGGGGGCGAGCTTGCCGTCGAAGCGAGCTTCGCGCTCCCGGCCGATCCTACCGGCCACGACCTCTTCCCGCTCAGGGACGCGGCCCAGTTCTTGGTGAGCAACAATCTCGCGCTCTACCTTTTCGATATCGAATCGTCGGAGTTCGCGCTGGTCTCCGAGCTCCCCGCCATCAAAAGCGCCAGCCAACAC
>CAZKYJ010000190.1:0-1195 GCA_964556355.1 uncultured Verrucomicrobiales bacterium
CGTCCGCGAGCTCCTCGAGCGCGTCTTCGGCAAGCCGCCCATTTCTTGCGGGAACGTCGACGAGTGCGTCGCCCTCGGTGCCGCCCTCTTCGCCAAACAGGCCCGCTCGGTCAAGGAGGTGTGCAACCACGGCTACGGCACCCTCGCCCTCGTCGAAGACCTCGAGACCGGCGAGGAGGTATTCCAGAACACCATCGTCATCCCGAAAAACACCGCCATTCCCTGCGCGGAGAGCCAGACCTACGTCACCTCCGAGGACGACGAACGCTTCATCGAGGTCGAGATCACCCAGGGCGAGGACTCGGATCCGAAATACGTCGATGTCGTCGGCCAGATCAATCTCGAGGTTCCCGCCGGTCGCCCCGCCGGCTGCGAGGTCACCGTCACCTACTCCTACGACGAGAACCAGCGCGTCCGCGCCCTCGTGCTCGACGAGCAGTCCGGCAAGTCGAAGCAGGTCGCCATCTCCTACAATGGCGCAGGCGTGCTCTCTGACGATGAGGTCACCCGAAAGACCGCCTATTTCCGAAACCTCAGGATCGAGTAACGTTCTCATCCTCCGTCTTTCCCACCCCAGCATTTTCCGACGCCATGTTCGAGAAACTCGGCAAGATCTTCAAACCCGCCAAAACCAAGCCGACCACCGCCGGCACGGCCTCGTCCCAGCGCTCCACCGCCACCCCAGCCGACACCGTCCCCGCCGCCAAGCGCGAGTGGGAGAAGCGCGCCGCCCGCGAGATCAATGACAGGCTCCCCGGCGAAGAACTCTGCGAGCTCCGCGACGGGATGACGGCCGCCGAGCTCCAAGCACATCTGGGGATGCTCTACCGCCGCCACAACCGCGCCGCCTCCAGCCTCGACCCCAAGCTCCGCCGCGAGGCCAATATCATGCTCGACGCCATCGTCGCCATGCGCCAAAAATACCTCGGCGAGGACGCATCCTAAGCCGATGGCAGGACTTGTCGTCAACCCCCGTGCCCGCATCTACCACGGGCACGACTGGGTCTACAGTAGCGAAATCAAAAAAACCTTCGGTGACCCGCAGCCGGGCGACGTCGTCTCGCTCAAGGACTTCAAAGATCGCCCGCTCGGATCCGCGATCTACAACCCCGCCTCCCAGATCGTCGCCCGGCGTATCTCCCGGCGCACCCAGGCACTCGATGCCGATTTTTTCGACCGTCGCCTGGACCGTGCC
>CAZKYJ010000190.1:1205-2955 GCA_964556355.1 uncultured Verrucomicrobiales bacterium
GCCGCGAGACCCTCGGCCCCTCCGACGACGCTCCCCAGCGCCTCGTTTGGAGCGAGAGCGACGGCCTCCCCGGCGTTGTCATCGACCGCTACGGCCGAAATTTCGTGCTCCAGACGCTGACCCTCGGGATGGACCTGCGGAAAGAGATGATCGCCGACGCCATCGCTCGCCATTTCGGCGACGCCACCATCATCGAACGCAACGACAGTCCGATCCGCAAAGCCGAGGGTATGGATGCTGTCGTCGGCGTCCTTCGCGGCAGCGATCCCGGCGAGATCGAGGCCAGCACCCCGGCCGGGATCCGCTTTGCCACCAACCTGCTGGAAGGCCAGAAGACGGGGCTCTATCTCGACCAGTTTGCCGCCTACGCCGAGGTCGCCGCCCCCGCCACCGGACGCCGCGTCCTCGACGTGTTCGCCAACCAGGGCGGCTTCGCCCTCCACTGTGCCGCCGCCGGAGCCGCCTCCGTCAAAGCCGTGGAGATCAGCGAGCCCGCCGTCGCCGCCATCGTCCAAAACGCCGACCGCAACGGCCTCTCCGACAGGGTCGAGGCCGTCACCCACAACGCCTTCGATTTTTTGAAGCACGCCTCCGCCGAGAAAGACGCCCGCCAGTACGACCTCGTCATCCTCGATCCGCCGTCGTTCACCAAATCGAAGAAACGGCTCAACGACGCCCTCCGCGGCTACAAAGAAATCCACCTCCGGGCGCTCCAGCTCCTCGCTCCCGGCGGCCTGCTCGCTACCTTCTGCTGCAGCCATCACGTCGCTGACACCGACTTCCGCGACGTCGTCGCCAGCGCGTCCGTCGATGCCAAGCGCACCCTTCGCGAGCGGGCGATCTACCGCCAGCGCCCCGACCACCCCATCATCCCAACGATCCCCGAAACCGAGTATCTCAAAGGCTACCTCCTCGAGGTGGTTCCCTCGTTCTGATGAGTTTTCAGGGCTCGGTTCGCAGTTTCCACGCTCCCCGATCGACCGCCGCGCCGTAACTCCCTCCTGAAATCTGAAATCTTTATCCAGCCAGATCGCGATCCTCTGCAAGGCCAATCTTCGGATGGCGCGGTCGAAAGCGTCCTCGACCGCGCGTGAATCGAAGCTGCTCCTCGCCGTCGTCATCGGCTTCGCGCTGACCTATCTCGGGCTCGGGTTTTTCCTGTTTTATTACGGGATGGACTATGTCGGGCGCATCCCCGGCTTCGGGACCTTGGTGACAGAGCGCATCCTCTACCTGATCTATTTCTTCTTTTTCATTATGCTGGTGTTCTCGAACGCGGTCATCGGCTACGCCTCGCTTTTCCGGTCCACCACCACCCGCTGGCTCCTCACCCTCCCCATCGACCACCGGGCCGTCTTCGGATATCTGGTCATCGAGACCTTGGTCATCTCCAGCTGGGGTCTCGTTTTTCTCAGCGCCCCGCTCCTGCTCGCCCACGGGATCCTCAACGAGGCTCCGCTCTCGTTCTATCTGAAGAGTGTCATCGCCTACGTCCCTTTCGTGATCATCCCGGCCGGGATCGCCGCGTGGATCGTCCTGCCGATCGTCCGCTATCTCAATAAATGGTGGGTCGCGGGCATCGCCGCGGGACTGCTGCTCCTCGTCGGGCGCGCCGTCACCGAGGCGCCCCCAGATGCCCCTACCGGAACGCGCGGTTCGAGCATTTCCATCACCTTCAACCAGATTCTGAACCATACCCGCCTCAGCACCAATCCCTTCTGCGCCGCGCTGCCCGGCGCAGACGGCCCGG
>CAZKYJ010000190.1:2965-3531 GCA_964556355.1 uncultured Verrucomicrobiales bacterium
CTAGCACGTGGATGACGGACATGGTGATGGGCTGGAGCCGCACGATCGATACCGGCGGCACCTTCGAGTTCCTCCTCATCACCAGCTACGCGCTGATGGTCTCGCTCCTCACCTTCGCCGCCTTCAGCTACCTCTTCTACCCAGCATGGATCCGCAGCGTTCGCCGCCGCGCCGCCCTCGCCGTCGCCTCCGGCACCCGCCGGGCACGCAAGGCTGTCCGCTTCCGCCAATGCCGGTTCGCCGAGCGGTTCCTTCCCGGGCTCGCCCGCTCGACGCTCGCGCTCATCCGCAAGGACGGGCTCACCTTCATCCGCGAGCCGTCCCAGTGGGGGCAGGTCGCCGTCGTGGTCGGGCTCCTTTTCCTCTACGTGCTCAATCTCCAGGGCATGAACCCCGGACGCGATAGCCCGTTCTGGCTCGTCATCAATGGCTACCTCAATCTCGTCGTCTGCTCGCTCGCCCTGTCCACCCTCACCACCCGCTTCATTTTCCCCCAGTTCTCGCTGGAAGGCCGGCGCCTCTGGATCCTCGGCCTCGCCCCCTTCTCGCTACAGAAGGTCGTCCTG
>CAZKYJ010000190.1:3541-7856 GCA_964556355.1 uncultured Verrucomicrobiales bacterium
CACCGCGATCATCACCCTCACCCTCATGTTCCTCTCCGGCCAGATGCTCGGCCTACCGCCCATCCGCACCACCTATTTCATGGGGGTCATCGGCCTGATGAGCTTCACCCTCACCGCCCTCTCCGTCGGCATCGGCACCCTCTTCCCCAACCTCCGCGAAACCAATCCCGCAAAAATCGTCTCCGGTTTCGGCGGCACCCTCTGCCTCATCCTCTCGTTCGTCTATATCGTCATCACCGTCGCCTTTCTCGTCCTTCCCGAATATGGCAACATCCGATCGATCAAAGAACTCGATTCCGATGACCCCCTCCCCGAATGGTTCCTGGCCTCCGTCCCGCTTTCCGGCATCCTTACCGCCCTTTTCTGGGCACTCGCCATCGGACTCCCGCCGCTTTTTTTAGCCTGCCGGCGTGTAAAAAATCTGGAAATTTCAGGGAATATGTAATATCAAGTGTTCTTACCTATGAGCACTGCTACCCGCAACGTCCGCCGGTCGACCCCCTCCGCCCCTCCGACTCCCTCCGACGAGATCATTTTCGCTCCCGACAACGACGACGATGACCTCGCCCTCCGGTTCGATGACGACCACCCGCTCCAGGAGAATTTCGACGAGAAAGTCCAACGTGCCCAGGAGCAGCTCCTCCACCTCCGGCAAAAACAGGCCTCCATCGAGAAGGCCAAGTCCGAGATGGAAGAGCTCGGCGAGAAACAGGATCGCTTCCTCCGCGGGCGGATCGACCTCACGGAAAAGCTGAGCCGCGCCCTCGCCATCCTCGACCGGGAAACCTACGAGGCCCAGTCCCGGGTCGAGCACCTCGCCATGGCCAAAGACGGCTTCACCCGCCACCTCAACATCCTCGACGGGCTCCGCCCAGAACACTGGTCCCGCGCCGATCTCCGCACCGAACTCAACCACGCCCTCGGCTCCATCGAGGACGCCGAGGACGACTACACCAAGTCGATGGCCCGGCTTCGCGTCCACGACTCTGCCGCAACCGCGCAGCGCTCGTCCCAGGTGGCGGCCTCCACCGAAGGGACGGCTGCGGATGCCGGGCTCGCCGCCTGGGCCGACAAGACTTTCCTCGACTGGCTGAAGATCGGCACCGCCTTCACCTTGCCCCTCATGGCCTGCCTCGCCTTCTACGTCGTCCTCAAGCTCGTTTTCCTCATCTAGTGCGTCGGCTTTCCGTGAATATCGCCGGCGACTCGCCCTTCCGGCAGAACCTCGCCGCCCGCCAAGCGGCCCGCGCCGAGCACCGGGGGGTCTCCCAACAGATCGCCGACCTCGAGCGCTTCATCGTCTCCGTCCCCGCCGTCATCGAGCGTCGACGCTCCAAGTTCCGCGACCTGCTCCCCCCCATCGATGGCGGGGAGGGCGGCTCTGGCCGCCTCAGCCGCCAGGAAGTCCGCTCCCGGCGATGGGGACGGGCACGGGTCTTCCTCACCTTCACCCTCCTCGCCGGGATGCTCTTGGCCTTCGTCGCCCTGATATACTTCCTCATGAGCACCCGCGCTTGAAATGGCGCGGATCTCCCGCTAGCATCCCGCTCTCCGAGGACGCTCCCTTTGCCGGCGTGGCGGAATGGTAGACGCGACGGATTCAAAATCCGTTGGTGGTGACACCGTGCGGGTTCGAGTCCCGCCGCCGGTACTTGTTGAATTCAAGGGACTTATGGCGATGGCGCCGAAGGATCGGAGGCTCCCGCGAAAACGGCGCTGCCCCTACGCTGTCCCAAACTTGGAAAATGGGTGGATCGCCGACCATCCCCTACCCCACTCGCAGCCCGCTCCCTGCATCCTCGTCGGCATCCCATCACTTCCGGCGGATCTCCCCACCGCCCCTAATTTGCGCGGCCTGCCCGGCGCTCTTGAATTTGAGCCTCCGCCCGCCGCCGCCGATCATACAGTTCAGCACCCGCATCCATTTTCCGAGGTGAGGACGGGCTCTTTCTTGAGGGTGAAGCGGACGAATTCAGCGACCTCTGCTAGGTGTTCTCTTCTCCCGCGATACGCTCGGCGACGGCGGGACGGTGCTGCGCCTCAAGGTGAAGGTGCCCTGCAGGCCGGGAGCGATCGACAAGATGGCTCGCTTCCTAGGTTGATATGCGCCTGAAAAGCGCAACCACGGGGTTTCCGACCCCCTCCACGAAGTGACGAAGATGGTCCGCCGTTAGCCCTTGTTAGCACGATGACGACCCAGCAGCAGAAGTTCGCGGACAGGGTTCTTGAAAGAGGCTGATGCCGCCGAATCCTACCAGGATGCGGTCTACTCCGCCCAGCGTGTCGCCGCGCGGGCGTGCGCGGCCCGACTACTTGCAAATCAGGAGGTAGCCGGATACGCGGGCGTCGGACGGGAGGCGCTTGCAGAGCGCTCCGTATATTCCCCGCGAGGAATACCGCGACCTCCTGACTGCGCTCGCCTGGGACGGCAAGGAGGCGACCAGGGACAGGCTGCGGGCAGGCAAGTTGCAATCGTGTCTTTTGGGGTGGGACAAAGAGGAGGCGCAACGCCCAGGCAAGGTTCGGATCGTCATGGGCGGAAACGCGTGATGACGGCAGGATCATCGGGACCCCTCGATGCCTTCCACACCATCGGCGAGGACGAGGTGCAGCACACTATCGCGGCGGTGGTAGACGACCTCGAAGGCACGTGTGAGACTCTCGCTCGCGCCAAGAGCACCGACGTCACCCTCCGCACCCCGGGGCGGAGCAGCCCCGGGTTCTCCACCACACGCTACCAGCGACGCCTGCAGGGCGGCCAATTCGACGACCACCGGCCAGGCTTAAGCGCTCAACGGAGCACCTCTGGCATGGCGGCCAAAGCTATGGCAGATCTGCCATCTATGCCGCGACGTCGCCGGCGGCCGTGGCCTCTACCCCGGCGACCTCCAGCGCGGCAGCCGAGGCAGACGGGAGCGGCGGGGCGAAGTCGTCCTGGTTGGTCATCGCCGGCAGCTTTCCGAAGACCCACTTGAAGTATCTGGAGGGGTCGCGACCGTGGCGCCGGACCTGCTCGACCATGGTGTAGATGACCGCGCTCCTCCACCCGGTCCCCTCGCCGCCGATGAACATCCAGTTCTTCATCCCGAGCTTGGTCGGGCGGACCGCGTTCTCGGTCAGGTTGTTGTCGAAATCGATCCGCCCGCCCTCGACGGCAGCGCACCATTTGTAGCCAGCAGGCCGCCCCGTTCGTCCACTTCTCGGCGACGACGTTCCTGCCCGAGCGGGTGAGCGCCTCGCGCTCATCACTGGACAGCTTAATGCGGTAGATTCTTTGCATCCCATACAAATGGAAATGGTCGCGGCAGGTCAAGACCCGCACCCTCAAGTCGCCGCTATAGCGGTGCACGTAGCGGGAGAAGGTCTAGCGGTGCACGGGTTCGAGATCCTGCGCAAAGACGGTCGGGTCGGCGGGCATTGCCGAAGTTCGGACGACCCCGTCCCAGGATCCGAAAAAGGTGCATCACACCCAAGCCGGGGCGCAACGCCATCGAAATGCATCGCTTGCGAAAGACCACCATTTTACAGTCCCGAAACTAGTGAGATGACATCTCCAAAATCGCCTCCCTAGTTTGCCAGAATCGATCTGTTGCGATTTCGGGAATTGACAGTGTGCATCCCGATCCTGATACTCTGAAGATGTTGACTGAAGGTGGCATGGGTTTACGAAGCTCCGGAATGGGTGTCGCCCGCTCTGCGGGGAGATCGATTGGCACGGGTAGAACAGTGCTACTGATAATCTACGGTCTTTTTCTTCTGGGCGCCGTGCCATTTCTCTCCGAGGCGGCGGACAACTACAGGACACTCGATCTCGGTCACCGCCTAAGTGCTTTGGCACTGACGGCCGATACCTCCCATCTTATTGCCGTTGTGGACAACGGTGTCGAAGGGGAAGAGGTCTTGGCGATCATCGATGCGGAGTCTCTCGAGGAGGTTGCCCGGATTGATGTCCCCCACCCAGGCCCGCTCCTGAGCCGTTCTGAGCATCTCTTCGTTGCCCATTCGGCGAACGGTCTAGTGAGCGTATACTCTGAGGACAGCTGGGAACTAGTCAATGAGATCGATACCGGTCTCAAGACGGTGCAGACTCTTTCGGCTCGGAGTGATCCCGACTTCGACGGGAAGATTCTCGCCAGCTCGAATCAGAGTGTGAACGTGGTCGATTTTAAAAATGACACCCACCGCCCCTTGCAGTCGGATGCCACCTCCGCCTGCTACTCTGCTGATGGGCGCCACGTAATTGATCGGCAGAATAACCGGTTCCGACTTTTCTTGACCCAGGATTACCTTTCCAAGACCGCAGTCGAACCAATTT